>JBIIWK010000162.1:0-7485 GCA_044338955.1 Burkholderiaceae bacterium | reverse complement strand
GAGCGGGTCAATTTATCGTCAAGCTCTTAGGCGTCGCCACGGTGCGAGAGCTTGGCCCTGTGTTGGCCGCCATCTTAGTGGCGGGGCGTTCGGGCTCATCGATTACCGCGCAAATCGGTGTGATGCGCGTGACCCAAGAACTTGACGCGATGCAGGTGATGGGGATTTCACATGGCCAACGCTTGATCATGCCGCGCGTAATTGCCTTGGCGATTGCGATGCCACTGCTGGTGCTTTGGACGGATGCGATTGCGTTGCTAGGTGGCATGCTCGCTGCAAAGTGGCAGCTAGGCTTATCAATGGTTTGGTTCTTTGAGCGCCTGCCCGATGCAATTGGGCTGACCAATTACTGGATCAGTGTGATTAAAGGCGTGACGTTTGGTGGTTGGATTGCGTTGGTGGCCTGCCATTTTGGTTTGCAGATCGAGCCCAATACTGAAAGCCTCGGGCGCGGCACCACCGCCTCGGTGGTCACGGCCATTACCGGTGTGATTTTGATCGACGCGTTGTACGCGATTATTTTTAACGAGATGAATCTGTGATGACAAGCGCCGCGAATTCAACCGACCAAGCAGATTCTGCGGTGAAGGCTCTTGCAGGCCCACATCAAGCAAATGAGTCGTCGAGGGTAAGTGCTGCTCAGGCGCAACAAAAAGAGTTGCAACGCGACAAAACTGCGGTAAGTCCACTGATCGATGTACAAGACCTGACAACGGCGTTTGGCTCGCATGTTGTGCACGAGCACCTAAATTTAAAAATATTTCCACAAGAAATTCTGGCCTTGGTGGGGGGCTCGGGTTCAGGCAAAACCACCCTGCTGCGCCAGATTTTGGGGTTAGATCGGCCGCGTAGCGGGGTGGTCAAGGTGTTTGATCGGCCGGTGCATGATTACATTGGACCCGAGCGCATTGCGTTGACACACCGCTGGGGTATGCTGTTTCAGGCTGGGGCATTGTTTTCGGCGCTGCCGGTGTTCGATAACATTGCGTTGCCTCTGCGTGAAGTACATCACCTGCCAGAAGATTTAATTCGTGATGTGGTGCTGATGCGTTTAAGCTGGATGGGATTGACCCCGCGCGATGCAGCCCTAATGCCCTCTGAACTGTCGGGCGGTATGATTAAACGCGTGGCGCTGGCTCGCGCACTCGCGCTTGATCCAGAATTGTTGTTTTTAGATGAACCTACTGCGGGTCTTGATCCGCAGCGCTCGGATGAGTTTGTAGATTTAATTCGGGTCTTACATCGCGAATTGGGCTTTACGGTTGTGATGGTGACGCATGATTTGGACACGATTGGTGCCTTAGCCACACGAGTAGCCGTGTTGGCTGAAAAGAAAGTGTTAGTTGAAGGATCTCTTGAACAAGTGATGCAAACACAACATCCATTTATCGAGGCGTTTTTTCATGGTGAACGCGGCGCGCGGGCGCTTGGAGGCCGTGAGGCTAAAGGGGTAAGTCATGGAAAACCGTAGCCATGCGCTGATAGCGGGCTTGTTTACCTTGCTCTTGATTGTGGCCGGGGCGGTGGGTGCCATCTGGGTGAGTAAAAAAAACATCCCCTTAATGCCCTACGAACTCGTTGCAACCTCGCCGGTGACTGGGTTATCAGTGCAATCTGCTGTGCGCTATCAAGGCGTACCGGTCGGGCGCGTCAATTCGTTGCGCTTTATGCCAGACAAGCCGGGGCAGGTACGTATTTTGATTGGTGTGGATCCTAAAACCCCATTAACCGATTCAAGTTGGGCCGAGATCGTGACCGCTGGCGTGACAGGCATTTCAAATATTGAGTTGCGCGACGATGGTAAGTCTAGCAAGTTACTGGTGTCTTCCTTGTCCGACTTGCAAGACATTCCAATTCGCCCAAGTTTTCTTGAACGCTTGTCGATGCAGACCACTGCAGCCTTGCCGGCAATCGACCGTATTTTGGTGCAAATTGAAAAGCTCGCAAGTGATGAAAACATAGCAGCCTTGCAAAAAAGTTTGCAGAACGTTGCGCTCGTGTCAGATCAAATCAAACAGTCGGTCAGCGTCATGGACCCAGGCTTAAAAAAAATCCCAGAAATGATCGATCGCTTAGTCGAGACCACCAAGCGGGTTGACGTTGCTGTGGGCGAGATCGGTAAGTTAGCGGTGTCTTCGCAAGAAACCATCAGGCTGCTCAATGCGCCCTATGGGCCCATGCATCAGGCTGCGCAAAGCTTGCAAAGCATTCAAGATATCGCAGCGCAGTTACGTGCGTCGACACTGCCTGAGGTCAGCATGTTATCGACGAGCATGACGGATGCCGCACGTTCATTTTCGGTGACGACCCGCCAGCTTGGCCAAGCGCCGCAGTCGTTGATTTTTGGGCCGCCACGTGCGGTGCCTGGCCCAGGTGAACCTGGTTTTGCCGGCTTTGGTGCGTCGCCGCGCTAAAGGTATTGCTTCAATAAAGGATCTGCGCTGATGCAATCTATTTTTTCTCTTTCGCTCGTGATCCGTGCCAGACTTCTAGCCGATAGCGGCCCATCGCTGCTTGGCTTTGCTGGTCCGCTATTGTTGATGGCGATCCTGTTGTTGTCAGGCTGTGGCGTCGGTCGCAGTGGCTCGGCGCCTCAGCAACTCGATTTAGGTGCCGGCTATGCCGACCTAAAAGCGGGTACGGTCGCTGCGGTACAACACCCCCCGATTGCGGTGCCCTCCGCCTCAGCGGCCTCGCTGCTGACTGAGACAGCGGTGATTTGGCGAGTCGGTGATGCCGGTCAGCCGCAGGCCTACACAACGTATCAATGGGTGGCGCCGCCTGCGCGCCTGGTGACGCAACGTCTGGTTGATCGGCTGTCTTTGCAAGGGCCGGTACTGCAGCAGAACGCGGTAGGCGACTTGCCACAAGTCAGGTTAAACCTGCAACGCTTTGAGCAAACCTTTAGTGTGGATGGGAGCTCAAGCGTCGGGCAATTGACCTTACAGGCGATTTTGATCACGGGCACTAAAGTGCTTGATCAGCGTTTGCTGGATATTAAGGTGCCCGCGCGTACGCAAGATGCCTTAGGTGGAGCGCAGGCCCTTAGAGAAGCCACCGAACAGGCGGCCGAACA
The DNA here is from genome assembly GCA_044338955.1 of Burkholderiaceae bacterium. Taxonomy (GTDB): domain Bacteria; phylum Pseudomonadota; class Gammaproteobacteria; order Burkholderiales; family Burkholderiaceae_B; genus Zwartia. The sequence continues at coordinate 4,409 of JBIIWK010000162.1, read as the reverse complement.
AGTGGCACAATGGTTAACCGTGCAGCTCAAGCGGTAATACGCGATACGTGCGAGTGTTTGTTGTTGTGCGCCGCACTGTGACGGGCGCTGCCGCGCAGTGCATTGACTAAATGACGTTTGATGTTTTGTTTGATTTTGAGTGACCGCTAACAGAAATTTGATGATTGATCATGCCTGCTTATACTGAAACGACCACTTTTGACGGCTTAGCCGGTGTCATTGATTGTGCGCTGGATTGGCCAGATGGCCCGCCTGTCGGTTGGGCGCTTGTCTTGCACCCGAACCCCTCGCAAGGCGGCACCCGAGACAACAAAGTGGTGACAACCATTGCGCGTGCCTGTGTGCAGCACGGCTTGTTGGCCATCCGTCCAAACTTTCGTGGCATCGGCGAGTCGGGCGGGGTCTTTGATCATGGCAAGGGCGAGCTGCTGGATATGGCAGCGTTGGTTGAGCAATTTCGTGTGCGTTACCCAGAGATTGCAGCTTTGCCCTGGATGTTGGGTGGCTTTTCGTTTGGCACCTCGATCGCGGTACAACTTTATGCAAAGTGGGATCGCCTTCAAAAAAACTTGCCAAAGATTGTCGTGTTGGCGGGTTCGGCAGCCATGCGGTTCCGTCACAGTGAGGTGAAAGCTCCTGAAGATGCGTTGGTGATTCACGGTGAGGTCGATGAGGTTGTGCCCTTGTCTGAGGTCATGGATTGGGCGCGGCCCCTTGGGATGCCGGTTGTAGTCATTCCAGAGGCCGGGCACTTTTTTCACGGAAAACTTTTGATTTTGCGTCAGTTGGTGCAAACGCGTTTGCACGCGCTGTAAAGCGTTTCAAGATGTTCAGAAACGCCACAGACGAGAGTGGATTGCCTATAATGAGTTCTTTACATGGTGGCGGCTTCTTGATGATCAACTCACTGATTTCTGCTGTGCAACCTGTTGCACGTTTTGTTTCGATCGCCGCGGTGATTTTGCTCAGCGCAGCAACGCTGTATACCCCCGCTGTTGCGCTTGCTCAGGCCTCAACAAGTGCCCCGGCTAAAACGGCTCAGCCAGCCGATGCCAAAGTGGACCCTAAAGCAGACCCCAAGGTTGATCCTAAGGCAGATCCTAAGGCCAAGCCAAAGGGCGATCCAAAGGGTGATCCAAAGGCTGGCGCCAAGACTGATGTAAAACCCGTGGCGCCTTCAGCCGCAGCAATCTCTGCCACCACTCCACCTTCCCTCACTCCAATTCAAGTTGGTGAGCTATCCAGCGTGCCCGCTCCCGCCATTGCGGCTAAAGCCTGGATCACACTTGATGTGACCAGCGGGCAGGTCGTGTCGTCATCAAACGCCGATCAAAAAATTGAACCGGCCTCGCTCACTAAAATCATGACGGCGTATCTGGCCTTTACGGCGCTCAAAGAAAAGCGCTTAACGCTTGACCAACAAGCCAATGTGTCACAAACGGCCTGGAAAACGCGCGGCTCACGTATGTTCATTGAACCGCGCAAGCCTGTCACAATCGATGAGTTAATCAAAGGCGTCATCATTCAATCAGGCAATGATGCTTCGGTTGCTTTGGCCGAGGCAATCTCGGGCACTGAAGCGTCGTTTGTGTCGCTGATGAACGAAGAGGCGCAACGCCTTGGCATGACAAACACTAATTTCGTGAACGCCGGCGGTTTGCCCGACGCGCAACACTTCAGCACCGTGCGCGATCTGGCTTTATTAGCACGTCGCATGATTAATGATCATCCTGAATATTTTCCGTATTACTCTCTGCGCGAGTTCACATACAACAAGATTAAGCAACCCAATCGCAATCGGTTGTTGTGGGCCGACCCCTCTGTGGATGGCATGAAAACAGGGCACACCGAAGGGGCTGGCTATTGCTTAGTGGCAACTGCGAAACGTGGTGATCGCCGAGTAATTACTGTGCTGGTAGGGTCAGACAGCATGGCCACGCGAGCAGAAGAAAGCCTCAAGCTTTTAAACTGGACTTTCCAAAATTTTGAAACGATCAAAATTTTTGATAAAGCACAGGCTGCGGTCGAGGCACGTGTATGGCAAGGTAAAACTGAGAATACTAAACTTGGCGTGGCTGAACCGCTATGGGTAACCGTACCGCGCGGCAAGGCTGGCGATGTGAAGCCCGTGGCTAAGAGACCAGATCCATTATTTGCACCGCTGGCACAAGGCCAAAAAGTTGGTACGCTCAGTCTGATGCTTGAAGACAAATTGCTGCGCACCGAACCGCTTGAGGTTATTAACCCAGTTGAACGTGCGGGTGTGGTCGGTCGCTGGTCTGATGCGATTAGGTTGTGGTTTAGATAAATTGGTGCTCTGACTAAAGCTGATGCGCGCATCGGCAGGGTGATTCGGACATTTAACTTAGATTGAATCCTGAAACATTTGGTCTTAAACGGTACATTCAATAGTATTAATAACAGGAATAATGAAATGGTTCAGGACATGTTGATTCAAGGCGTCACGGGCGACCCGATTGTTTATTTGAATGGCACTTTCGGGCCCTTGTCTGAAGCGAAAGTCTCTGTGCTCGATCGTGGTTTTATTTTTGGCGATGGTATTTACGAGGTGGTGCCTGCGTATAACCGCAAACTCTTTCGGATGAAAGAACATCTGGCGCGTTTAGAGCGCAGCCTCAAGAAGCTTGACATCCAACAGCCCATGACGCCTGCTCAGTGGGAAGCCCTTATTAAAGATTTGCTCAGCCGCTCACCCGAAAAAGACTGCATCGTGTACTTGCAGATTACGCGTGGTGTGGCTAAGCGCGACCACGCCTATCCGGTCCCTGCAGTCACACCAACTGTCTTTGGGATGGTGGCGCCAATGACGCCGCCCACAGCGGCTGCGCGTGAAAAAGGTTTGACCGCAGTGAGCATCCCAGATGTGCGCTGGTTGCACTGCGATATCAAGTCAGTGTCGTTGTTGGGCAACGTGCTTGCCAAACAAGCTGCCGTTAATGCAGGTGTTGATGAAGTGATTCAGTTTCGCAATGGCAACCTCACCGAAGGTGCATCGTGCAATATCTGGGTCGCTAAAGATGGCAAGTTGATCGCGCCTTTAAAAGATAATTTGGTGCTCGAAGGTATTCGCTACGGTTTACTGCAAGAGCTCACGACTGAGTTAGGAATCCCCTTCGAGTTACGCGTGGTCACGCAAGATGAGGTGAACCACGCCGACGAGCTAATGATGTCGTCGGCCGCGCGCGAAGTGTTGCCAATTGTTGAGCTTGACGGTAAGCCTGTCGGTCAGGGTAAGCCAGGCGGTGTGTATCAGCGGCTGCGCACGGCCTACGATGCGCGCATCGCTGCGTTGGCTGAATAGATAACGATTGACTCGCAGTGCGCCGGCGTTCGCGCCGGTCCGACCATCTGACTATCTCTGCCCCATGAACATATCGCAGTCTGAAGACGAATCGCTGATTGAATACCCCTCTGATTTTCCAATCAAGGTGATGGGTAAGGCAGTGCCCGATCTGGTTGAGGCGCTTACGGCGATTGTGCTTGAATTCGATCCAGGCTTTAATCCTGCAACGATCGAGCGCAGGCCGAGCAAAGCCGGTAATTATCTGGGTTTAACGTTCACAGTGCGCGCCACTTCGCGGCCGCAATTGGATGGTTTGTACCGCGCCTTACACGCGCACCCGGCGGTATCAGTGATCCTGTGATCCGCACTTGGCCGCGACCAACCGAATATCAATCGGTTTGGCTTGCCATGCAAGAGTTCACCAATAATCGTACCGCCACCACCCCCGACGAAATCTGGTTGGTTGAACACCTTCCGGTCTACACCCAAGGCCAAGCTGGTAAGCCCGAGCACCTACTCAATCCTGGTCACATCCCAGTGATTAAAACGGATCGTGGCGGGCAGATCACGTATCACGGCCCCGGTCAGATCATGGCGTATGTGCTGGCTGACCTCAGACGTTCTGGGCGTTACATCAAACAACTAGTCTTTGAGCTCGAAGAATCCCTAATCGCGACGCTGGCGCTCTACGGCATCGACCAAGCCTGTCGCAAGCCAGGCGCACCGGGGGTCTATGTGCCCGGCCAGCACGATTTAGCCAAAATCGCGGCTCTCGGGATCAAGGTGAAGCAGGGGTGCACTTATCACGGCTTGGCACTGAATCTGGATCTGGATCTAGCCCCTTTTGAGGGTATCAACCCTTGCGGCTACGCGGGTTTGCAGACCGTCAGCATGGCAAGTTGCGGGGTTCAAGCTCAGTGGGATGAGGTGGCGCAGGCCTTGGCTCAGCAAATCATCAAACGTTGTGGCTTGCAGATGGGCGACCATTAGGGTTGAGCTGAGGCAGTCTGGGAGTGTACGGGGCGACGTCCCTGGGGCCAGGCGAAGCGAAGAGAAGAGAAGAGAAGAGAAGAGAAGAGAAGAGAAGAGAAGAGAAGAGAGTAAA
>JBIIWK010000012.1:0-22949 GCA_044338955.1 Burkholderiaceae bacterium | reverse complement strand
CCTCTTTACGTTTATCGGTGATAGAGATACCCGAAAACGCGACGTCGGCTTGTCCGCTTGATACAGCACCCAGCATGCCTTGCCAATCGTAAGGTGTAATTTTTAATGTGCAGCCACGTGCTTTGCAGTAGCCTTGAAAAATGTCCAGATCAACGCCCTGTATCTTTTTGTTTTCTTCAAAAAGCATCGGAGGGGATGTGGGCGAAACTGCGACCTTGATTTCGCTACCTGATTTATTGTCCGAGCAACCCGTCAGAAAAATCAGTGTCAAGCACAAAGCCTTGATGAGTTGTCGTGTCAGCATCATAAAAGTACCTTAATGTCATGGGCGAGACGCGCGAAAGCGACGCCTGAGATTGCAGTGTATCTTACGTGACCTTTTGTCCTGCAGCGAGCATCCAGCGCTTCATGACCGTTTGATCAGTGGCATCGACGTTAAGCGACACATCATTGAGAAGTGGTAAGTCGAGTTTGACTTCGGCGGCTAGCGCTTTGGCTAGGTGCAAATCTTTGCTGACGATATTGACGAGCGAGAAAAACGCCTCAGGTGAGCGCGCCCAGGCTTGATAGTGTTGACGTGTCATCGCGCCGTCAAGTGACATAAAGTTTCTGCCGCTGCTGACTTCAAGAATCGGTGCAATCTGTTCAATGCTCACACCATGTTTGGCTGCTAATTCAAAGGCCTCTGCTGCGAGATAGATGCTCGCGATGCCGAGCATGTTATTGATCACTTTGATCACCTCTGCTGCACCAAGCGCACCACACCGAAAAATTTCAGTTCCCATCGATTGCATCAGAGGCTCGGCTCTGTTTAAGTCTTGCTCGTCACCACTCATCATGATGGTGAGGGTGCCAAGCTCTGCCTTGACTAAACCGCCGCTGACCGGAGCATCGATCAAGTGTGCGCGAGTGTTTTTAAGGCCTGCCGCAACCTGTTTGAGTGTCGAGGGTAGGGTGGTACTCATCATGCAGACTAACGGTTGATGCTCGGGGGGGATCGCAGCGATAAATCCAGCGGGGCCGCAGGTGACCGAGACAATCTGCTCGTCATTCGCAACAAGCACGATGATGGCATCTGCCAACGCACAGTCTCGTGGATCCTGTGTGACGGAGATTCCTTCGTTTTTGAACGCCTCAAGTACGACTGGGTCTTGATCGCAGACGGTCAAGTCGAAACCACCACGTTTGATGCAGCGCGCCATACGCGAGCCCATATTGCCAGCGCCGATGAGCGCTACGGTTCTGATAGTCATAAGAGGTCTCCGAAATATTGTTGTGCTGGGCGGTGTGTGGGGCGGACCGTAAAGAGCCCAGCTTTTTCAGTATCTTAAGACAATTGCCAAAAGAGTGGCATACTTTTGCTTTACGCCGCTGCTAGCTTCATCTTCTCTGCGCTGAACGTAGCGCTATAGCAAGTGTGTGTTAGCCGCGTCGAACCTCTTTAAAGGATGTTGATTGACAGTGAACAGCAAGACGAGCGCAATCCCAGGGTTGGCGTTCGCGACGCTTTTATTTGTGGGGCTGATCATGGGCGCCAATCATGTGGCAGCGCGCATCGCGTTTGATCACGGTCTAAATGTTGCGACCGCGGTGGTGGTGCGTAGCTTAGTGACTGCGGTTGTGGTGAGCTTAATTGTTTACTTTCAAGGCGTACCGATTCGGTTTACGCATACACATAAAAAAATATTGCCCGCGATTGGTTTACTAGTCACGATTCAAAGCTTAACAATTTATTCGTCGGTGGCCTTGCTGCCTGTGTCTTTAGCCTTATTGGCCTTTAACACCTACCCACTCTGGACGGCCTTTTGGTCTCGTGTCATTTATGGCCAGCGCCCTGAGCGACAAGTGCTTTTGGCGATGCCGCTGATGCTGATCGGCTTGGCGCTGGCCTTAGATGTCTTTGGAGCCGCCTCAGGCTTAGGTGCCAAAGCGCAGTGGGGCATGATCGGGGTCGGGGTTGCCTTTGCGCTCACGGCTGCTGCGACGTTTGGCTTAGTATTGACCTTGACGCAAAACGAAGCCTCTGATTTAGATGGTCGTGTTCGCACCGCGACTACGATGTGGATGGTGGGGCTCTTGGCGATCATTGGTACGCAGCTGATGGGTGACTTTCAGTGGCCCACAGCGACAGCAGGTTGGTGGGGCTTGGCGTTATTGACGATTTTTTATGGCACAGGCTTTACAGTGATGTTCATTGTGCTGCCGCGCTTAGGGGTTGTGGGCAACTCGTCGATCATGAGTATCGAGCCCATTTTTGCACTGGCCTTGGGCTGGTTTATTCTGGATCAAAAAATTGCGTTGATACAAATCGTGGGTGCGTGTTTGGTTGTTGGGCTTGTGATTAAGCTCGGGCTCAGAAAACAGGTTACGTCGACACCGACTCGCTGAAACTCACCCCTTGCATCCCCGCGCGTTGCGCCGCCGCTTCTAAAAAGCCGTTTGCTTGAATCTCGCTACAAAACGCTTGCAGTAGCGGCATACCAGCTGAGCGTCCCTTTGGGATCCCTAGCGCGATCCGTTCAAAGCCCCAGGCGCCCTCTAAGACGATTGAGCCCGGGCTATGCTTGGCCAGTTCAAAGAGGATGCCTTTGTTGGTGCCAAAGGCATCGATTTTTGCTTGATTGAGTTGCTGCGTGACTTCATCGAGGCTGTTGATCGCGACTACTTTTGCGTATTGCAACAGCGTTGGCAAGACGGTTTCAGAGGTGCTGCCACCCGATACCCCTACGACGATGCCTTCGCGATCAAGCGCCACCATGTCACGCACATTGCAGTGGGCGCCGATCAAATAGCTTTGCGCCGAAAAAAGAATCGCTTGAGCAAAGTCTAAATATTCAGCCCGTGCGGGTGTGGCATTGACCAACGCTAAGTCGATCGCACCTTGTTTGGCGGCAGCCAGCACATCCCCATTCTTTTGAAAAACGATTGGCTCAAACGCTAGCCCAAGATAACGTGCAAACTCACGCCCCAACTCGAAGCCCATGCCGTAGTTGTCTTGCGGCGTTGAGCCTAGCATCAACGACTGTGGACTACCTGTATAGACCCCGACGCGTAACTTTCCGGTAGGGGCAAGAATCTGAGACATTAATATTGACTCAATGAAAATGGCGTTAACCATGAGGGTAAAAGATAATGAAAGGCTTGGCTTGGCTTGGCTGGCTTGACTGTCGCGCTCAATATTTCAGGGTGGTAGCAAAGATAGCATGGCATGGCGAAAGCCGTCTGACACGCACGAGCAATATTCTTCAAAAAAGACCGTGTCGAGCGATAGGCTTTGGTTGTAATTGGTGTGATTCAAAGAGCTGCACTCGCGCAAGTGAGGGACGATAAGCGCAGGATTAGCATCGTGCGTGTGCTCGTGCATAGAGGCACTGGGTTTGGTGAATTTGCTTGTTTATACTAGTCGACTGCGTTATAAAGCACCGCTCGTGTCATATTTAAACTGGGGTCACTTCGTCATGTTTGGTAAAAAAAATTCTTCTAAAATTGTTCGTTCAACCGACGAATCGTTTGAGACCATCATTGGGCAGTCGACCGAAATCCACGGTCAGATCATTGCCACGCAAAGCTTGCGAATTGATGGCAGCGTGACTGGTGATATCCGTGTGTCGCAGACCAGCAGTGTGAGCTTGGCGATCGGTTTAACGGGCGTGGTGCAAGGCGATATTCACGCGCAGCGTTTGATTGTGGGCGGGCGCGTGATCGGTAATATTTTTGTGACTGAGACGGTTGAGTTGCACGATAGCGCAGACATACACGGCGATATCACCTATGGTCAAATCAGCATCGAACCGGGTGCAAAAATTAACGGTCGTATGATCACTCAGGCGAACGCGCAACAAGGCGAATTGACCATCGAGGGTAAACCTACTTTGGTTGGTTCTGCTTCGAGCCAGGCACTACCAGCACCTGCATAGGATTGACCAGTTGCCCGTTGTATAAGACTTCAAAATGAAGATGCGCGCCCGTGGTGCGCCCGGTTAAACCAACCTCGGCAATCTTTTGACCGCGCGTAACTGTTTGGCCTACAGCGACCTCAATTTTACTGGCGTGGGCATACTTCGATACATAGCCTTCGGCGTGTTTAATTTCAACAGTTAGCCCATAAGCACCATCCCAGCCTGCGCGCGAGACAGTGCCGTTACCCGACGCTAAAATTGGCGTGCCAACCTTTGCCACAAAATCGATGCCAGAGTGTTGTGCCACTGTACGCGTGATGGGATCCACGCGAGGGCCGAAGTTACTATTTAGCCCAAGCGCCATAGGCAACGGCGCACCGAGCGGCAAGTGTGTGAGTAATTGATATCGCGTTGCCCAAAGCTCTCGTAAGCCTAGCGCGGTTGTGTTGAGCGCAGATATTTTGGCGATCGTGTAATCAAGCTCGTCTTCAAGGTAAGCGTTTGGGGCTGATTTAAAGACAACTGGACGAAGAGGCCCGCCACGGCCTGAGGCGTCCGACATTTTATTTTTGACCGGAGCAGGTGCCGCGAGTGTCGCCAAGCGCTCTTTGAGTGCATTGAGTTCACCGATCTTGCTTGTCATACCTGTCATTTGTACGTTCAGCGCCTCTAATTTTTTGCGATAAAGCCCATCGATTTCTTTTTTCTCGCGGCTGAACTGCATAGTGGTTTCTTTGAAATCAACGTGCATCAGTGCGAGTTGATGTTCATACGACGCGACTAAGTCTTTTTGTTTTTTTTCACGCTGCGCCAGTGCCGTTTGTTGAGTTTGGGTCACGCGTTCAAGCTGTTTTTGATACTGAGCGTCAGTCTCGGCGAGTTCTTTTATACGGTTGGATTGGGCTTCGGCGAGTTCTTTCGCGCGTTTGTCTAATGCGGCCTGATGCTGTTGAGTCAGGCGTGCCAGTTGTTGCTGGTGCTGCGCGAGCACGGCCTGTTGTTCATCCGCCGTAATCACATCGCCCATGGTGCGGGCTAATTTAGGCTGAAACTGTAGCGCAATCCTAAAACCAAAAAAATGAATACTCACGCCAAGCATAATCAACAACACGCCGGCCGAGATCGACCAGCGAATAAGACGCTGACGCGAAATATTAATTTTTCTAACGCTCGAAGTTGAGCCCGAAATCCAAATAAGCTGCACGGAAGATAGAGTTTTAATTAAACGGAGGGAAAGTATACCCACTGCTTAGCGAAAGAGTTGAATATTCAACAAATGCTGAATATTGTTTAGCCTTACTAAGACATACCTTGGTTGAAATTGACGAACACAAAAAAAGCGAGCGCATGGTGTGCGCTCGCCTTCACTCAAAAAGAGACTGCGACTTAAGCAGTGCCCCAAGGCTTGATTGCAGCCTTCAGTTGGGCGTAACCATCTAGGTAGCGTGGACGCTTGTCACCGAAAATTTTGTCAAAGGTAGCAAGCTGTGCATCAAGCCAGTCAGATAACTGTTTGTTGCCTGGGTTCGCTGCTTTGTACGCTTCGTTAATCAGCACAAAGTGAATGCGTGGGTCATATGGTTGCTTTTCGCCACCGACTGTTTCGTCGCCATCAAGCAAACGCAACAACATCGCATCGGCTGAGCCCAAAGTTTGTTCGTAGATCGGAGCGCCGTGTACGCGATACATCACGCTAGTCATGTCTTTACCGTTGGTCATGGTGTAACCCATTTCAACCCACAGTTTTTTCATGTCGACTTTAGCGCCAACGCGATCGATCACGATTTGACCCCAGTCGCGCAAAACATCAGGCGCGTCAGCCATCAAGTCTGTCAGACGGTCGCCGTCAAGGTCGGTTGCGTAAACGATGCAAGGGCGTTGACGAATCATGTCATGCAGCAACAAACCAAAGTTTGTGTCAGAGATGTGTTCGTAAATATCGCCGCCCCAGTTTTCCATGCCGTCTTTGAAGTCTTTAGGCAGGCAGGCAACAATGGCGTCAATGTTGGCGCGGTGTTCTTCGTAGGCGTCAACGGTGTACTGACGCTTAAGTTTGAACTTTGTGCCTTGCATCAGCCAGCGCATGATGCCGGCGTTGATTGCGTCTTCTTGCGCCTGTGTGGGCTTGGTGGCGACACGACCGATCTGGCCTGTTTCATGCACCATCTTCAAGAACAAACGTGCTGCATAAGCCATACGTATGCCGGGGGTGTTCATTTCTGAGTGAATCACACCGGTAGCGGGATCAACTTTGAATTTCTTTTTATCTTGCGAGTAAGGCAAGCCGGGCATAAAGCGGATGCTAGTGATGCCACCGTAAGGGCGGACGTTGCAATAAACGCCTGCAGCGGTGCGCAAAGGTGCGTTGGCTGATTTGCCATTGACCACAACTTTTTTGCCGCCTTCGTTGACCATGAAGTCACCGGCTGTTGACCATTTCAGTGCGGTGAAGTCGAGCTTGCCAAACCACTCAAGCGAAGCGAGTTTGCTGTCGTGACGAAACTGCGCCATCATCGGTACGCCTAAAAACGGCAGACCTAAGACGTCAAGCGCCATCAGGGTGCCGTTCAGGGCAAACATATCGGTAAAGGCGTGGGCAACGGGTTTAACGCCGCCAGCGGTGCTGCCGCCTTCCCAGATGATTGCATCGGGGCAATCAGTCGGTTTAACGGCCGAGCGCTTGTAAATGCCATCAAGCATTTTGAAGAGGTCGCCGTTTTGCTCTTCTTGAGCGATTTTCAGCAGATCGAGATTTTGTGCCATGAACGCAGAACCTTAGTCGTGGATGAGAAAAATGGTGAAAGGTAAGTAGAAATCCCTAATAATGCGATTATCGCACTACTAGGGATCGGTACCAACTTGAACAGAACTCAGCCTAAATTAAGCCAAAAATAAAGCTATATTTAGCTCGGACACTCAATGGGGGTTGCCATTGAGCTAGCCCGCGGTGGCTTAGGTCATTTCAAAGCCTTTGTAGTCTTCACTAGCAACCTTGTCGCAGATCGCGCGATAGTGCGCAAAGCCACCCGCATAAGGCATAAATACTTGTGGCTTGCCGGGCACGTTTGCACCCAAGTACCACGAGTGCTTAACCTTGGGCAACAGGGTGGCGTTGGCCGCGCGGTCTACCTCTTTTTGCCAAGCTTCGCTCGCGGCTTCGCTAGTTTCAACGCAGCTCAAGCCTTTAGCCTTCATTTTGCTAATGCAGTCGCTGATCCACTCGACGTGCTGCTCGATCGTGGGTGGCATATTGCTCAGCACCGATGGGCTGCCTGGGCCTGTGATAGTGAACATGTTTGGAAAGCCAGGGACCTGAAGCCCAAGGTTTGTACGGGGGCCGGCGCTCCAGTAGTCTTTCAGCGTACGTTTATTACGACCCACAATATCCAGCCTGACGAGCGAACCCGTCATGGCATCAAAACCGGTCGCGAACACGATAATGTCGAATTCGTACTCTTGCTCGGTGGTTTTAATGCCTTTAGCCGTAATTTTTTCAATGGGGGCCGAGCGCAGGTCAACGAGCGCGACGTTGTCGCGGTTATAGGTCTCGAAGTAGTGATCGTCAATCGGCGGCCGTTTACCTGCAAACGGATGGTCGATATCTGACAAAACTTCTCCCATTTTCGGGTCTTTGACAATGCCGCGAATTTTGTCGCGGATAAAGTCTGCAGCAGTTTTGTTGGCCGCATCGTCGGTTAACAGGTCGCGATAAGAGGCCCTGAACTGAAAGCCGCCCATTTCCCATTTGTCTTCGTACGTTTTTTGGCGAACGTCGGCGGGAGTTTCAACAGCTGAACGATCATCGATATAGAAAGCATGCCCGTTGGTATTAGAGGTCATGACTTTATAGATATCGGCAGCGTGCTCTTTGGCGTACTTTTTAAATTCGGGGGTCAAGGGATGGTGACGCGCCGGTAAGCTGTAATTTGCGGTGCGCTGAAACACCGTTAAATGCTTGGCCTGCGCTGCAATCACTGGGATTGCCTGAATACCAGTTGAGCCTGTACCGATGATACCCACCCGCTTGCCGGTGAAATCAACGCCTTCATGAGGCCACTGACCTGTATGGTACCAATCACCCTTAAAGTCATCCAAGCCAGCAATTTTCGGCACGTTGGCGTTAGACAGGCAGCCAACCGCGGTAATCAAGAATTGGGCGTTGTACTGTTCGCCGGTATCCGTCGTGACCAACCAGCGATTCGTGGCTTCATTGAAATGCGCCTGGGTCATCGCCGTGTTGAGTTTGATGTCCGAGCGCAGATTAAGCTTGTCGGCCACAAAATTCATATAGCGCAAAATTTCGGCCTGCTGGGGGTAGCGCTCTGACCACTCCCACTCTTGTACGAGTTCTTGCGAAAAATAATACATGTAGGTATGGCTTTCAGAGTCGCAACGCGCCCCTGGGTAGCGATTCCAGTACCAGGTGCCGCCCACGCCTGCACCGCGTTCGATCACTTTGGCGTTTAAGCCCAATTTGTCGCGCAGGCTATGTAATTGGTACATCCCCGCAAAGCCCGAGCCAACAATAATGGCGTCAACGTCTTGAATGGTTGCTGATGTGTTCATGGCTTGTCTGTATTGGTTTTGTGAGGCTCTTAAATTACCACAGGAGCTTAAGAATTGGTGAAAGCGGCGATTCTAAATAACAAAAGCTAAGCTACCAAAGTCTAAAACCCGTCTTTAATCAGAATAATCACCTCAACCTCAACGGTCATTGCGTTTGGGAGTGAACCCATGCCAACCGCTGAGCGGGCATGCTTGCCGCGTTCACCAAGCACCTCGATCAGCACATCAGAGCAGCCGTTAATCACTTGGGGCTGCTCGCCAAAGTCAGGCTCGGCGTTGACCATGCCCAACAGTTTGATGACTGCTTCAACATGATCAAGCGAGCCGATTGCCGCGCGTATTGTGGCTAAAAGTTGCAACCCCACGCGCCGCGCATCGGCGTAGCCGCGCTCGACCGAGCAGTCACGACCCAAGCGCCCGACGCTGATCTTGCCGGCGTCATCGCGTGGACCCTGCCCCGAGAGATAAAGTAACTGCCCGGCTCTGCGCCAGGGCAAATAACTTGCGACGGGAACCGGGGGCGTGGGCAACTGCAGCCCAAGTTCTTTGAGTTTGGCTTCTGCTGACATATTAGTTTTAACCACCACCATAAAGATATTTAGGGAGCCACAGCGTCATGCCAGGCCAAGCGTACATGATCGCCATGCAAATGATCACGATAAACATATAAGGCATCATGCCTGCAAAAATTTGGTTCAGCGTCACATGCGGGGGCGCAACCCCCTTCAAATAAAACGCGGACATCGCGACGGGCGGTGATAAGAACGCGGCTTGCAAGTTCACAAATACCAACGTGCCCCACAGGATTGGGTCGATATTAAAGTGTGACAGCATAGGCAAAAAGATTGGTACAAAAATCACGATGATTTCTGTCCACTCAAGTGGCCAGCCTAGTACAAAAATCAACGCCTGAGAAAGCAGCATAAATTGCAGCGGCGACAGGTCCATACCCAGCACCCAGCTTTCGATGATTTGCTGCCCACCTAAAATCGCAAAGACTGCTGAGAACAGAGCCGAGCCGACAAATAACCAACACACCATTGAGGTGGTTTTTGTGGTTAAGAATACGGCTTGCTTCATGCGTTCAAAGGTAAACGCACCCGAGGACCAGGCCAGTATGAACGCGCCCGCAGCCCCAATCGCCGCCGATTCGGTTGCTGTAGTAACGCCAAGCAAGATCACGGCCAGCACGACGACAGTCAAAAGACCCAACGGCATGACCGACTCGACGAGCAGCTTTAGAATTTCAAATTGCTCGTCTCTTAGCTTACGGTAATAGTTGACCAGTAGCAGCAAGGTCAAAAAGCTCGTGATGCCAAAGTAAAGGTAGAAGTTATCCGAGGGCGGCGTGTAGACGTCTGGCTTTTGACTATCAGCGTTGTCGGGATCTGCATCCAACGCTACTAAACCACCGCCACTGCTACTTGACGAACGCGAACTTGAGGTGCTTTCAGCGCCGATCTCGACCAGCGTTTCTTCTTGCGCTTTGGCTGGAGCTGAGGTGGTGGGACCCCCCAAAGGTTTTGCCAGCACAAGCACTGCCTGCGCCTCATCGAACTGAGCCTTGGGGTGAATGACAACGTACCACCATGTGCCGGCGATCAGCGCGGCGGTCATGATGGCAGGAAAAAGCGCAGAAATCAGATTCTTGATAATGCGGCCGTAGGTAATACGTGCGCCTTCGGGGGCGTTTAATAAAGGGCTGGGTGCAAGAGCCGCTTTGATTGTTGCTACCAGAAAGTTCGTCGAGTAGTGATCGCGCAAGAAAGCAACCGGAGCGGGGATTGGCACCATTAGCTGTTCAGGAGGCAGCTTAGGTGCTATCTTTGGGTTAATGAGTGCCCAACCAATCACATAGACCAAGTACAGCAATGCCAGAAAGAACCCTGGCAGCATCGCCGCAGCGTAAAGCTTGACGACCGATTGGCCAGCGACAGCTGCATACACAATAATCATGACGGACGGGGGGATCAAGATCCCGAGCGTGCCGCCCGCTGTAATCACGCCACTGGCTAGCCGAACATCATAACCAGCGTTGAGCATGGGCTTGAGCGCAATCACGCCCATTAGCACCACCACAGCACCTACCAAGCCGCTTGCAATACCCCAGAACGTACAAATGACTAAGGTCGCGACCGCCAGCGACGCGGGCATGCCACGAAACGCCAATTGCACGGCATGAAACATTTTGTCGACCAGGGCGCCACGTTCCATTACATAGCCCATCAGCACAAAGAGTGGGATTGACAACAACGTGTCGTTCGTCATTCCTCCATACGTGCGCTGCACCATCAGCGTGAAAATCTTGTTATTTGTCCAGACATCACTGGGGTCGTAGAAGGCAAAGAAACCAAACGCCATACCCAAACCCATCAAGGTGAAGGCGGTCGGAAAACCCAACATAATCACTACAATGATCAGGCACAGCATCAAGAGGCCAAGATACGGATCACTCATGATTTTTCTCCTTTCATGCCACCAATGCGATGGTGGGCCTCTTCATCAATGGTTTTGGCACGCGCAATGGCCATGTTTTTTGACTCTTCGTCAACGTAGGTTGACGCTTGCAGCTGCTGCTCGACTACATCAATCTCTTCGGCGTCTTTTAAGCGCTCGGGCCATTCGCCGGTATTGAGGCAGACCACACAGCGCAGCATTTCAACGAATCCTTGCAAGAGCAAAAATCCCCCGGCGATCGGGATCAAGGATTTAAAGTGATACACAGGCGGACCATTCGCAATTTGGGTGGTGTGCTCGCCAATGCGCCATGAGTCTGCGGCGAAGGTATACCCAGCGTAGCAAAGCGCAGCGACACCCGGCAGAAAAAAGGTAACGTACAGAATCAGATCAAACGTCGCCTGGGTGCGTGGCTTCATTGAGCCATATAAAAAGTCGCCCCGCACATGGCCATTTTGAGCAAGGGTATAGGCACCCGACAACATGATGACTGCACCGTAGGACATCACCGAAAGCTCGCCAATCCATGCAGAGGGTGCATTCAAGACATAGCGTCGAAAGACGTCGATGCACACCATCACCATCAGTAAGATGATCAACCAGCCCGAGCCTTTGCCGACGAAGGTACTAATTGAATCGACAACAAGCGTTAATTTTTTAAAGTCTTTTTTAGAATTCATGATTCGCTTTGTTATTGCTTAAAACAAAAAAATAATCCGGATGAACCAACACCCGGATTATTTTAGACGGCTACGAGACCTTACGATTTCTTCGGAGCGAAGTAATGGTCGTATGCCATTTTATAGTCGACGTTAGTGAAGTTCTGCCACCGGCCTGCGCGACGTGCAAACTCGCGCTGTGACTCAAGCACCGCTTTGAAGTCAGCATTTTCGGCTGATTTCTTGGCAATGATGACATCCCATGCCTTAAGCTGATCTTCGAGGATTGCCTTGGGCGTTTGATAGAAACGCACCTTGTCTTCGGTTTGCAATTTGACGAAATCGGCTGAATAGCGATCAACGGCTTTCCAAGACATCTCTGCCGAGGCAGCTTCAGAGGCAATCGAGATAATGGATCTCAGTTCAGCAGGCAGGGCGTCAAATTTTTTCTTGTTGAACAAGATCTCAAATTGCTCTGCGCTCTGATGAAAGCTTTGCAGCATGCAGACTTTGGATACGTCAGCAAAGCCAAGAACACGATCTGAGGTCGCATTGTTGAACTCTGCGGCGTCGAGCACGCCGCGATCCATTGCAGGCACAATATCTGCGCCGGGTAGGGCTTGAACTGAAGCGCCCATGGCGTTAAAGATCTCAATAGATAAGCCGACTGTACGGTACTTCAGGCCCTTGAAATCTTCTGTCTTGGTGATAGGCTTTTTGAACCAGCCAAGTGGCTGAGTGGGCATTGGTCCGTAAACAAAAGACACGACGTCCATTTTTAAGCCGGCGTAGATTTTTTCAAGTAACTGCTTGCCGCCGCCATACTGGTGCCAAGAAATCAGCATGTTTGCGTCCATGCCGAAAGCCGGACCCGAACCCCACAGCGCGAGTGCTGGGCTTTTGCCGTACCAGTAAGCCAATACGCCATGCCCGCCATCAAGCGTGCCGCTTGAGACTGCGTCGAGTAAGTTGAAGGCGCCGACCACTGAGCCGCTGGGCAACACGTCAATTTTGAGACGGCCGCCTGACATCGCGTTCACTTTGTTTGCATAGTCAAGTGCGTATTCATGAAAAATATCTTTCGCGGGCCAGGTCGACTGGAAGCGAAAGTTCACGGTCTGTGCATTCGACACCATGGGGAAACCCAAGGTGGCCATGCCGGCGCCGGCTGCGGTGGCGCCTGTTAGAAATTTACGGCGAGCTTTTACCGCATTGACTGCTGGCTTGATTTCACTCATGAAGGTCTCCTCACTAAGATAAATGAACCGATGACATATAAAAATATGACTACAAAGTATAGTTCTCTGCACTGCCGAATGACCTAGGGTTATTCCCTAACATCAGAAAGTTTAGAGGCTAAGTTTTGTCAGTTTGGCGTAATGTTTCGTGACGCATCTAACGTCTGAGTGCTACCGAACTGGGCATGACAGCGCTATGCCTCTTTCAACGGGCATTGGGGTTGGGTTTGAGCTCACCAAAGGCTCTGGTTGCGGCTGCCGCTTGAACGATCACAGCGGCATCGTCCTGCAAGAGAAAACCACTTTCGATCAGCTTGAGCGCAGCGCCCCGAATGCGATTGACGTAGTCATCGCGATTTTTATAACGCTCGGCCACTGAAGGTCTCACGTCGTTGTTTGCTGTGCGTTGTGCCAAATCCTTTGCAAAGGGGATGTATGAGCCCATTAAACTGCAGCGGGTTTCGGGGGAGTTTTGCCCGCCATGCGTACCCAAGGGTGCAACTAGGTCAGGGAGTCGCACGCCACCCAGGGCATTGCCATCTGCGTCTAATTTTGGTACTTGCATTACGGCGTTGGGCAAATTGTTGGGGGCCTTTAGTGTCGGTGGCGCGGCCGAGGCACGCTCGAGGGTCATGAGTTGCGTGGCAGGCGGTGCAGTGTTCGAGCCTACCCACTGGTCAAGGCGCAAGAAGGTCGCGCGCGAAACGGGTGTCCAGTCGAGTGCGCCCGGCAGCAGGGTGCAATGGGGCGGTTTGAGAGGGATCAGTACATGCGACGAGCTTGCGATGTCGTACATTCGCACGTTGTTGGGTAGTGCTTGATCGGCTTGACCCTCAGCGCCGGTGCGGCCGAGCGATGCGCGTAGCGAGTAGTAGTCGGTTGAGGTGGTTATTAGAATCATCTTAGGTGCAACTTCACCCCGGGCGACGACCTGAGCGGTGATTTCACCGATTGTTAACAGGCCATCGTGCACGCCAGGCAATTCGGGATTGGTAAAGCTAGGTGTGCCGTTTCCACTAGAGGTGGGGCCGCTGCCTGTCTGCATAATAGGCAAGAGTCCAGATCCTGAAACAAATACGTGCATGCCATCAAAGACGCGCTGTGGGCCTGCCATGTTGAAGCCGTTGAGCAAAAAGCTTTTCAGAAATCTTCCGGTTTGTGATTTACCGCTGGCGAGTGTGCGGCTAATCATCCCAGCGAGTGGGTTCGCATTACCTTTCGAGTCTTTTGCGGCGTGTGCGAGAAAAATCCCTGCGTCGCGCATGATGGCAAAGCCCACGCCTTCAACATATTTTTTCTTTCCTTCTGCGTCGATAAAAGACGGAAGATTCGCGCCCTGTCCGAGCTCCCAATAGACCTCGGCGATCGAAAAGCCGTTGTCTTGTAAAAATCCGGTGCCTTGCTCAAAGGTGCCTGATTGAAATGGTTCGTCACGAGGCGAGTTGTACAGTGCATTGGCGTAAGCCTTGCCGCGATTGGGCACATCAATCAACAGCGCACCATTGCCGCGCGATGGATCTGTTGGCATCATCAATACAAGCTTGGTTGAGTAGTCAACTTGCCCAGCCGCATTCAGAGGAGCTTTGTCTAGCCCCGGAATTTTTTCAGTAGGCGAGAGTTGCCCGTGCAGCGTTGCTTGAATGATTGAGTAGTTGCCGGCACGAAAGTTGCCATAGGGCTGGGTCGAGGTGATTTCTAGGCGGGTGACTTCGGCTGCGGCGTTAAGGGTAAAGAGTGAACTGAGTGCGGCGGCAGTTGCAATGGCTGCAAGAGAGTTTTTCATGTTGATCTCGACAAAAAAAGATATTGATACATCAAATGAGCCAGCGGTTACGCGCTCAGCGCGGCTAAACCCATCAGCACGGGTGCAAGCCCTGTATAGGGACCCGTTTGAATCACGACTTCAACCACTTCGGCATGCGTCAGGCCGCAGTTCAGACCTGCCTTCGAAAACTTGGTGACTAAACCTGAAAACGTTAAGGCAGTAAATGAAGCAATCGCGCAGATGGCGCGCTCACGCATCTCCATGCCTGGGCGCTTCCAGAGTTCACCGTAGCAAAACTGAACGACATCGGGGTAAAACGTTGAGGCGATCGAGTTCTCGGGGTTGGCATAGCCGACATGTCGACGCTCGGCGTGTAGCGTGGTCATGACCTCTTGACCACGCTCGGCAACGAGCGCCAAGGGATCGTCGCGGCTCGCGGCTACCGGCACCGACACGCCTCGGGCGTCAAAGACACGCTGCGACAGAGTTAAACACTCTTTTGTTGTGGTTGAAAACCCTGCATAGATGCCACATTGCATAAATATTTCGTTAATTGTTTGAGCGCTTAAGCCAGCATCGAGCGCCGCATCGATATAGTGCTCTAGCGACGAGAGCCGGCGACCGACGCAAAGCGCCGAAAGGGTCGCAATCATGCGTGAAACCAAGTCAAGCCCTGGCCTTGACCAAACGCGACCAAAGACGAACTCTTGCTCAAATTGATCAAACGCTGCGTGACCACTCTCTGGTGGAGTGTCTCCGAAGAGTTCGTGTTGTTTGCTTTGGCCCAGGGCACGTAGTTCGAGTCGATCGTTCATCTATATTTTCCGGTTTGACTGCATGATGTTGCTTTCAAGGGGTGGCGCAGAGCAGGGGTTTGCTTAAGGGTTCACGCATTGCTCGTCGATGACGAGTTTTGAACATTTTTTATCCGAAAGCTATTCATTCGGGGTTAACGCCGGCCTCACTGATCTTTTTTGCCCAACGCTTTTGATCGTCTCGCATGAATTGTGCAAACGCCTCGGGTGTTTTAACGAGCATGCGAGCTGAACAACAGGCTTGCATCTTTGCAGCAACCTCGGGTAAGGCGACCGCTTTGAGCAATGCTGCGCTCAAGATGTTAATGTTGGCTGGGGGCGTGTTCTTTGGCACCAGCATGCCCACCCACGTCGTCATCTCAAAATCCGCGACACCGGCTTGTGCCATGGTGGGTATGTCTTCAAGCCCAACGATGCGGTCGGGCGATGTCACGGCGAGGGCTTTCAGGCGTTGTTTACCTAAGTGCGCCTTTGACGTTGTGACGTCGTTAAACATAAATTTGATTTGTCCTCCGATTAAATCGGTGACCGCTTGAGGGCTACTTTTGTAAGGGACGCCGGTTGCATTGGTGTTAGTCTGCTTTAAAAAAGTCGCGCCTGCGATCTGACCCACCGTGGCACCCCAGCCATACGAGGCACTGCCTGGGTTTGCTTTTAGCCACGCGATAAGGTCTTGCACGCTGTTGACCGGTAAGGCCTCGCCGACCAACAGCGTGTAGTAGGCCTCCATGATGCCCCCAACGTGTGCGAAATCACGGTCGGTGTCGTAGGGTAAATTTTTAAACAGACTTGGATTGAGCGAGTGAATTGAGGCCGAGGTCACAAACACCGTGTAGCCATCGGGCGCCGAGCGCGCGACCGCCTCGGCGCCGATAAAGCCATTTGCACCTGCGCGGTTCTCAACCGTGACCGGTTGCCCAAGATACGTTTGCATTTGCTGGGCCACCACACGGGCGACTGTGTCCGTGCCGCTCCCGGGGCCGAACGGTACAACCATCTTGATGGCGCGGTTAGGAAAAGACTCGGTCGTTTGCGCATGTGACGGGCTGACTAGGGTTAGGCTCAAGAGCGTTGTGATGCGCAGCATCGTTGAAAAAAAATTCACGTTTGTCTCCTTGCGGGGTGGCCGACAACCTCAATAAGGATTTATTGGGCGACGTGCTCAGATGTTGTTGTTTTTGTTTTACCATTTGGTCGAGGTAAAAGGCTATTTGTTCGTGATTAAGGTGTCGTAATGCATACACATGATTTGTCTGACTGGATCCATAGCCATACCTTTGATCAAGGTAGCCGTGCAGCTGAGCGAGGGACGCGCTGGGTGATGTGGATCACTGCCGTCATGATGGTTTTCGAAATCGTGGCTGGTTGGTGGTACAACTCGATGGCCCTATTGGCTGATGGGTGGCATATGAGCTCGCACGCCGTCGCGCTAGGCCTAAGTGCCTTTGCTTATGCGGCGGCACGCAAGTATGCACTCGACCCGCGTTTCGCGTTTGGCACCTGGAAGATTGAGGTGCTGGCTGGGTTTGCCAGTGCGTTGTTTTTGGTCGGTGTCGCCGTCTGGATGGTGGTGAGTTCGGTCGAGCGCTTGCTAGACACAAAGCCGATTCACTACCAAGAGGCGATCGTGATCGCAATCATCGGGTGTGTTTACACTAATGTAATTGTCAAATAAATAAAGAGATTGTTATGTCAAAAGAACTTGGTAACGGTGCGGTAGTGTGTGACGTTGATTCGCGTGGCGTGGTGACCGTGACGCTTAATCGCCCTGGGGTCAATAACGCATACAACGAAGACATGATTCAGGGCTTACATCAGGCCATGGATCTGTTGCCTTCATTGCCACATGCGCGGGTGGTGGTGGTGCAAGGCAACGGCAAACATTTTCAGGCTGGGGCGGATCTGGCTTGGATCTCAAGTGTGGCACCCAAAAGCCCTGAAGAAAACGAACGTGTGTCGCGCTTAACCGGCGAGGCGATTCGTCGTTTGGATACCTTACCGATCCCTACGGTCGCGTTGATTCAGGGCGGCTGCTTTGGGGGTGGAACAGGCATCGCCTCGGTGTGCGACATTGTGGTGGCTGCTGATAACGCCATCTTTGCAATTACCGAGGCTCGCTGGGGTTTGATTGCTGGGATTATTTTGCCGCAATTGTGCAAGGCAATCGGCGTACGCAATGTGCGTCGTTATGCACTCACGTGCGAGCGCTTTAGCCCCGAGATCGCTTTGCATATCGGTTTGGTGCACGAAATTTGCAAGTTTGATGAGTTAGGTGCGACAGGTGCGCGCATTGTCGATGGCCTGTTGATGAATTCGCCAAGTGCAGTCTCTGCCACCAAGATGCGCACACTCGCGGTCTCAGACTCGTTGCTCGATGACGTTTTGTTTGCGGATCTGGTTCGACAGCATTCTGAACTGCGTCAACAAGCCGATGCTGCAGAAGGGACGGCATCGTTTTTAGAAAAACGTTTGCCGTCTTGGTATCCGCAAAAATAATAGCAAAACGGTTTGGCTTGAGCGGACGTACGCGACGCAGCGCATGCGGCGTGGTCGGCTTGCTCGCCTGCAGAGAACAAGCCGCGTGACGCGTCTACTCGCTCGCCGCGTAAACGGCTTTTTCGTAGGCGGTGAAGAGCCCGAGTGCGTGTGGGTCAACGAAGGGTAGGACTTGCATCAGGATGACCCCCGCCAAATCTTTTTTGGGATCAATCCAGAAAAACGCATTGGGTAGGCCGGCCCAGGCCAGGCTGCCCGCTGAGCGTCCAGTGGGGGCTTGTTGTTCATTAATCATGAAGGTTAAGCCCCATGATTTTTCGATGCCTGGAAAAAACTCAGCATCGAGTGAGGCGGCCGGATTTTGTGTGCGCAACAAACCTACGCGCAAGGGACCCATGGCATTTTTCGACATCAGGGCAACGGTTTCGGGTTTTAAAATTTGCTGGCCGTTACCACGACCTTGATTCAAGATCATGCGGCTGAAGCGCAGATAGTCGCTAGCAGTTGAATACAGACCGCCACCGCCCGGATCAAATTCGGTTTCTTGCGGTACCTCAAAGGGGGTGGTGCTCAGGACGCCAGTCTGCGTATCGCGCTGATGCACCGTGGCCAACCGCGTACGCATACTGGGCGATATCCTGAAGCCCGTACTAGCCATCCCTAAGGGCTCAGCAATATTCTTTTGAATGTATTCACCCAAACGCATGCCGCTGACGGCAGCGACCACTTGCCCCGCCCAGTCGATATTGATCCCGTATTCCCAGCGCGTGCCGGGTTCAAAGGTGAGCGGCACGGAAAGAGCAATTTTTTTCCCTGAGCCCGCGCGAGGTAAATTCATTGTTTTCAGATAACGCGCAGAATCAGCGTTCCAGATATCAGAGGTAAAGCCTGCGGTATGTGTGAGTAACTGGCGTAAGGTGATCTGGGCTTTAGGCGTTTGCAGCAACGGTTGGCCGCTTGAGTCCCAGCCAGTCAAGAGTTTTACGTCCGCCAGTTCAGGCAAAAACTTAGCCGCAGGCTCGTCGAGTGTGAGTTTGCCCCGCTCGACGAGTTGCATGGCGGCAGCGCCCACGATGGGTTTAGTCATCGAAGCCAGCCAAAATACGGTGTCAGGTGTCATCGCGATCCCCTGACCCAGCGCACGTTCACCAAAGGCAGCCTCATAGACGGTGCCTTGAGACGTGCTCGCTGCGGCGACGACCCCGGGCACGTAGCCTGCCTGCACCGCCTGTTTAAGTAGGCCGTCCGCGTTTAGTTTTAGCTTCGAGATATCGATTGGGCTGATCATGAAAGGCAACGCCACAGAAAAGGGTGATTGGGATCTTTGCTGCTACCGCTCCGAGTCATTAAGGACAGGTTAGCTTTTTTCCCGACTTGGTCAGCTTTTATACTCTATGACAGTTTTTTTGGCGAGACGGCCCGTGAGGGACCCGCTTGAGCACGTGGCGCGGAGCCCTTGCACGCCTGTTGGGAGCTGGGTGTGGGTCAAACGCTGGGCGCTTAAGCAGGAAGTTCGTCTCAAGCGTAACGAAGGGGTCATCTGGGCGTATAAAATCATCAGATGAGACACTCCACCAGACGTTCAACTGAATTTCAACACGACCCCGATCAGCCAGCTGCTAGGCGCCAGTTAGGCGACTGGTATGTGATCCGAGACTTACTGCCCTACCTGCTGGCGTATCGCTACCGCGTCCTGCTAGCGATCTCCTGTTTGCTCGCGGCAAAGTTCGCCAATTTGGGTATTCCCATTTTGCTTAAAACGCTGATCGATGATCTAGACGCCCATAAAAGCGTGTCGTCCGCATTACTGGTCGTGCCCCTGGGCTTGATTCTTGGTTACGGATTGCTGAGGTTTTCGGCGTCCTTGTTCACCGAGCTGCGTGAACTATTATTTTCACGGGTCACGCAACACGCAGTCAGACAAATTGCGCTTGAAGTATTTCAGCATCTACATGCTTTGTCTTTGCGGTTCCATCTGGCGCGTCAAACCGGTGGCGTCAGTCGAGACATCGAGCGTGGCACACGGGCGATTCAATCGCTTGTGTCGTATTCGCTGTACAGCATTGTGCCAACGCTCATCGAGTTTTTGTTGGTGCTTGGTTATTTTGCTTACCAGTACAACATTTGGTTTGCTGCGATCACGCTGAGCGCTTTAATCATTTATATCGCCTTCACAATCGTTGTTACCGAATGGCGCACACATTTGCGTCGCACCATGAACGATATGGATTCGCGGGCAAATCAAAAGGCGATCGATTCTTTATTGAACTTTGAAACCGTTAAATATTTTGGTAACGAGTCGTTTGAGGCCAGGCGCTATGACGAGAATCTTGTGCGTTATCAGGCGGCAGCGATTAAATCGCAAAAATCTTTGTCGCTGCTTAATGTCGGACAGCAGTTCATCATTGGCGTAGGTTTGGTGCTCATTTTATGGCGCTCAACCGTTGGCGTGGCGAATGGCTCGATGACGCTTGGTGATCTCGTGTTGGTCAACACGTTGATGATCCAGCTTTATATCCCGTTGAATTTTTTAGGCGTCATTTATCGCGAAATTAAGCAGTCGCTGACTGACCTCGATCGCATGTTCACTTTGCTGATGGCCGATCGTGAAATAGCGGATGATCCGGGCGCACCTGCGCTTGTGATTGCCGATCAAACGCAGGGGCCTGAAGTGCGTTTTGAACGGGTGGGTTTTCATTACGAATCGAACCGAACGATTTTGCATGATTTGAGTTTTACCATTCCTGCAGGGACAGTGACAGCCGTTGTTGGGCGAAGCGGTGCTGGCAAAAGTACCTTGGCGCGTTTATTGTTTCGTTTCTATGATGTGCAGTCGGGCGCGATTTTGATCGATGGGCAAGACATCAAGCACGTACAGCAAGCGAGTTTGCGTCAGTCGATTGGTATTGTTCCGCAAGATACGGTTCTGTTTAACGATACCATCGCGTACAACATTGCGTATGGGCGCCCCGGTGCCTCTGAGGCCGATATACAAAGCGCGGCGCGCGCGGCGCAGATGGATCAGTTCATTGCGCACTTGCCCGAGGGTTACAACACGCAAGTCGGTGAACGCGGCCTGAAATTGTCGGGTGGTGAAAAACAGCGTGTGGCGATTGCGCGTACCTTGCTGAAAAAACCGGCGATGCTAATCTTTGATGAAGCGACTTCTGCGTTAGATTCAAAAACCGAGCGCGCCTTACAAGATGAGCTCACGGGTCTGGCGCGCAATCACACCACGCTGATCATCGCCCATCGGCTTTCAACGATCGTGCATGCCGATCAGATTCTAGTGATGGATCAAGGGCAAATCGTCGAGCGAGGCAGTCACGTCGAACTGATCGCCAAACAAGGCACTTATGCACAGATGTGGAATATGCAAAAGCGCCAGGACGACCAAGTGACTTAACGAATTTCAAAGCCCATTGAACGCAGGGTTTCCATAAGAGTGTGCCGGCCACCCATTGCCTCAGGGCCGCGCACTCGGTTTAAGGTGTGCAGATCCCAAGGCCCAAGCGGGGTCATTTTTTGCTCTGCATAGAAGGTATCCATCGTCTGGTTATAGGATTCGACGCCGGCTTTATAGGCCTGAGAGTCATAGGTGTCTTTATGCAAAATTGCAGACTGTGGCAAGCGCGGTTTGACAGCGGTTGTGAGCGAAGGTTCGGCATAGCCAATACACATCCCGAAGGTCGCAAAGCTCATGGGTGGCAAATTGAGCTCTTTGGCCACGGCGATGGGATCGTTGCGAATTGCGCCGATATACACCATGCCTAAATTCATTGACTCTGCTGCCACTGCAGCGTTTTGGGCAGCCAATGCTGAGTCAATTGCGCCCACTAAGAGCATCTCGAGATAATTTAAGCTTTCGTGAGGTTTTTGACGATCAATACCTAGGGCTTTGAGTCGCGCGAGATCCGTGACCCATACCAAAAAGAGCGGGCAGGCGCGCACAAATTCTTGATTGTTAGCGATTTTGGCTAGTCGATCTTTACGACCTGGGTCGGTGACGGCGACGACGCTCCAGGTTTGCATGTTCGACGAAGTTGAGGCTGATTGTGCAGCTGCAACAAGAAGTTCGGCCGTGTTGGCCGGAACCGGTTGCGACGTATAGGCACGCACTGACCGGTGCTGCAACATGGTCTCGATCGTGGGATTTAGTGCATCAAGAACGTCTGGGCTGTGGCCGTAACGGGCGCGAAGCGAAGCTGAGAGTTCTTTAGATATTGTTGTCATGGTTTATCCGTAAGTCTCACGTAATCGCTGAAAAATATCATTCTATTTCAATCTACTCGTGTTAGATTGGCTCAACAAGAAAAACTAAATTCGAGGCGATCTGGCCAAAATCAGGCATCGTGTGGCGCTTGATACGGTATTGCCTGCAATGTTTTTCGTTGTTCGACACTAACTTTGCTCTTGGAGACCGCTTGATGATGCAGGTTCAATTGACAGTTAACGGCACTGCCGTCACGCTGAATGCGCCAGAGAATACCTTGTTGGTACAAGCGCTTCGCGAACATCTTAATCTGACAGGGACCCATGTGGGTTGCGACACTGCCCAGTGCGGTGCGTGCACCGTCATCATGAATGGTCAGGCGATTAAGTCATGCAATGTGTTGCTCGCTCAGGTAGAGGGCGCACAAATTGCGACCATTGAAGGGCTTGCTCAGCCTGACGGCACCATGCACCCCATGCAAGCGGCGTTTAAAGACTGTCATGGGCTGCAATGCGGCTATTGCACGCCTGGCATGGTGATGAACGCCGTGGATATTTGCCGGCATCATCCCAACCCAACCGAGCAGCAAATCCGCGAGAAGCTCGACGGCAATATCTGTCGTTGTACGGGGTATCAAAACATCGTTAAGGCCGTGCAGCAAGGTGCTGCCGCCATGAAAGCCTAAGGAGACCGCAATGGGTGCAATTGAATTCGCTAAGCTTCCCCATATTGGGGAATCAGTTTTACGTAAAGAAGACTATCGATTTTTAACTGGGGCCGGACAGTACACCGACGACATCACGCTCACGCGTATGACGCACGCGGTATTTGTGCGCTCACC
>JBIIWK010000011.1:0-22970 GCA_044338955.1 Burkholderiaceae bacterium | reverse complement strand
TTAGGCGCACTTCAATGCTGGTGTTCATCCAGCACTAAGTGTGCCAAGCCTTTCTCGGTGGCGACACCGACTTTCGCCCCAACCGGCAAGGTCACCTTCATCGCAGTATGCCCAAACGGCAAACCGGTGATCACGGGGATTTTGACCGATTTACGAATATAAGCAATCGCAGCCTTCAGGTCATAACCGCGATCATGTTCAGCCAAGCGATAGTCGGTGAATCCACCCAGCAGCAAGGCTTTTTGTTTGCCTAAGATACCAGCCTGCGCCAGCTGATTGAGCATGCGCTCGATGCGATAGGGATGCTCACCGACATCTTCAACAAACAGAATACCACCCTTAATTTTTGGCATGTAGGGCGTACCTAACAGCGACATGATCATCGCCAAGTTACCGCCCCATAAGATCCCACGGCCATCCACCGCGTCGGCATCTTGTGTTTCAAAACTCAAAATCTCGAGCTCGCCGCGCATGCACTCGCCAAAGATTTCAGCAGTGAGGATTTCGGGTTTTTTAGCACCAAAATCAAAACAGGCCATGGGCCCTGCATAACTGATTGCCTCGGTTTTTGCGTACAGCGCCAAACTGAAGGCCGTGAAATCGCTATGACCCACAAAACGTTTACCCGAGTTTGCCAGCGCCTGCCAATCAAGAGACTCAAGCAAACGACCCACGCCATAACCGCCACGGCTCGCCATCACAATCGGTAACTTTTGTTTTAGCGCGCGTGCAAAAGCCGCCAAGCGCTGCGTATCGGTGCCGGCAAAGCGCTGGGCTTGATTCAATACGCCGCGGTCTAGGGCGACTTTAAAGCCTTGGGCGCTCAAACGCGCTTGGGCGCGGGTGAGTGTCTCAGGATCAGCCACTGCACCCGAAGGAGAAATCACGTAGATGCCGCCAGCATCTGGCCGGCAATGATGATCATGCACGTGATCAGGATGCCCGTGCGGGGCGTGCGCCTGCGCTACGTTGGTTGTGTGCGCGTGGTGGTCTTGTTTTCGCGCAGGGTTAGCCCGTGGCTTTGCGTGCTTAGATGCGCTTGGGCCACGGCCGGAAGCGGTTGAGGTTTTAGCCATTTTTGACATCCTTGCTACGTCGTTCTTTGAAAAATTGACGCAAGGTATCGCCGCATTCTTGCGCCAATACCCCACCCTCAACTTGTGTGTGATGATTCAATTGTTTTTCGAGCGCCAAATTTAAAACACTGCCGCATGCACCCGTTTTAGGATCAGGGGCCCCAAACACCACCCGCGCCAGGCGCGCGTGTAGCATCGCCCCAAGACACATCGCACAGGGCTCAAGCGTGACATACAACGAGGCGCCGGGCAGGCGATAATTTTGTAGCTGTTTGGCCCCAACGCGCAAAGCCACAATCTCGGCATGCGCCGTGGGGTCGTGATCAATGATGGTGCGATTAAAACCGGTTGCAAGGAGTTCACCTTGCGCATCGACCAGCACCGCACCCACCGGCACCTCACCGAGTTGTTGCGCCTGCGCGGCTTGTGCTAAGGCCAGTTGCATCCAAGCACTATCAGCCACGATATAAACGAGCCTTCAGCGCGACGCGCGCCGCTAAACTGGTTAACGCTTCTTCAAGCCATTGATACAGTTCGGCATCGGCGTCATAGCGCGCCTGGTTTAAATTCGACACACGGCCGTCTTCGATAAACCCCCAGGCCCTGCTGCGTTTATCGCGATGCTTGGGATCCCAAACGCCAAAGGCAAAGCCACCCGAACTGCGAATCAACGAAAAACACGGGATGTCTGTATACCCGTCACCCACAAACACCATTTGGTCAAAGGGCACACGCAATCTGTCTTCAGCGACTTTACGATTGACCTCAAAAGGTTTGCCAACAAAAGCCGGGCCCACGATGCCCTTTTGAATCTGAAATAGATAGCGGGTTTTGTCGGTAAAGCTGACGATTCGCTTCGGAAACGTAATCGCACCCTGCTGATCGTAGACAAACTCAGATGCCCAAATACCCGTAAATTCGTGGGCGATAGAAGTATGCCGCACCACATCACCAATACCGCTCGAGATCAGGTAAAACTCAAGCTGCACTTGAGGATGGGCCTGGCGAACCTGTTCGCGCAGGCGGCTAAACAATGACTGGACACCTGCGTGAAGTGGTAAAGATTTGCCCCACTGCTGCAGTTTGTCTTGCGTAATCGCGCCGTGCTGCCCTTCGCGCGACAAAGCAATCATCTCGTGCAAATAGGCCGGCACCGGATCCCAATCTTGTGCCAATAAAGGGTCAACACGCTTAGTCCAAAATTGCTGTGTATCGACCCCAAGCGAACCCAGAAACCCCGAGGTGCTATCGGGCGCCAGGGTGTCGTCAAAATCAAAAATCAGGGCGATGACATCAGACATTGTTTACTCTTTAATCCCTAAGTCGCGAATAATTTGACCCCACTTCGCGCCATCGCGCTCCATGTATTGCCTGACTTCGTCGGCGCTAGAGACCTTCAGATCTACGCCTTTGAGCGCCAGTTCGGTTTTCAAACCTTCGTCTTGTCCGACGACCTGCATTGCCGCCTTCAAACGGTTCACGATCGGTTGGGGCACCTTAGCAGGCGTCACGAGTGCCAACCAAAATACCGCGTCAAACCCAGTCGTACCTGAGGCCTCGTCAATCGTAGGCACATCTGGCAAAGTTGCCACACGCTTGGGCACAGAGACTGCAATACCTTGTGTGCGACCCGCCGCCAACATCGGCAAGGCCTCATTGGTCGCAGAGAACATCATTTCGATGCGACCGCCAATCAAATCTTGCGCTGCCGGGATCCCACCTTTGTAATGAATCACCGCCATTTTAAGACCAAAGGATTTGATAAAGTATTCGGCCGCCAAGTGATTGATGGAGCCGACTCCGGACGTACCAATCGAAAATTTGTCAGGATTAGCCCTTACTAAATCGATTAACTCTTTAAGGTTTTTTGCTTTGAAATCTTTATTGGCTTGAAGCACAAAGGCCGAAGTCATCATCAGTGAGATGGGTTCGAAGTCTTTTTGCGGATCGTACTCAACCTTGCCTTGCAGCACAGGGTTTATCACAAGCGAGACAGGCGCAGCGTAAACCGTGTACCCATCCGGTGTTGCACGTGCCGTTAAATTACTAGCCAGAGTCGAGGCCGCGCCCGCTTTGTTTTCAACCACGACCGTTTGGCCAAGCTCGCGTCCTAAACGCTCGCCGATCAGACGGCTAGCATTATCGGTCACACCGCCCGGGGGATACGGAACGATCAGGCGCAAGGGTTTGTTTGGATA
The DNA here is from genome assembly GCA_044338955.1 of Burkholderiaceae bacterium. GTDB lineage: Bacteria > Pseudomonadota > Gammaproteobacteria > Burkholderiales > Burkholderiaceae_B > Zwartia. The sequence continues at coordinate 19,696 of JBIIWK010000011.1, read as the reverse complement.
GGCGTCTTGCGCGTGCGCGAAGTCCTGCGCACCTAGCCCGGCCAACACAGCAAGCAGCAACATCGCCGCACCATTTACTAGCGTTGATCGTTTGCTGGCACTTTTAGTATTTTGACTGTTGTTATTCATATCATCCTCTTTTTTATATTTAATGCATTTGCAGCGACTTCACTTACACGAGCACCACGGCTATCTCGCACCAGACTTGCCTCTTGTTTCGCTCAGGATGGGCTTGGGCTTCTCAATCGAGGCCCACACCCTTCTTGTCAGGAAGTCACTCAAGCCCCCGATGTCTGCGGGCTCTTAGTATCAATCGCCCTTTGCAGCCACCGGTTGATACCAAGGTAAATCAGGGCGATCACCGTAACGGCGCACGCGCAAATTCGCCTGCTCGCCGTGACCTGCGAAGTTTTCCATGTGGCACAGGCGCGAACAGTACTCGCCCACCATGGCCGATGCCGCATTGGTCGTGACGCGTTGATAGGTGCAGGTCTTTAAGAACTTGCCAACCCACAAGCCGCCGGTAAAGCGCGCACTGCGCTTAGTCGGTAGTGTATGGTTGGTGCCGATGACTTTATCGCCGAAGCTCACGTTGGTGCGGGGGCCTAAGAACAAGGCGCCGTAGTTTGTCATGCGTTTTAAGAAAATATCCGGGTCACGCGTCAAGACTTGCACGTGTTCAAAGGCGAGTTGATCTGCGGTTTCAATTAACTCATCAAGCGTGTCCACCACGATGACCTCGCCGTGCTCGGCCCACGACACACGTGCAATCTCGGCGGTTGGCAAAATCGTTAACTGACGCTCGACTTCAGCCATCGTAGCGCGCGCCAAAGCCTCACTCGTTGTCAACAAAATCGAGGGCGACGTTGGGCCATGTTCAGCTTGCCCTAACAAATCAACCGCACACATTTCAGCATCGGCCGAATCGTCGGCAATGATCAAGGTCTCGGTCGGACCTGCAAACAGATCAATCCCCACGCGACCGTACAGTTGACGCTTGGCCTCGGCCACAAACATGTTACCTGGGCCGACCAACATATCTACTGCGGCAATCGACTGTGTGCCCAACGCCATCGCGCCAACGGCCTGAATGCCGCCTAGCACCAAGATTTCGTCAGCGCCGGCAAAATGCATGGCCGTAACGATCGCGGGGTGCGGGGCGCCCTGATAAGGCGGTGCCGTTGCAACAATACGTTTAACGCCAGCCACCTTGGCTGTCAGCACACTCATGTGCGCTGAGGCGATCATTGGATATTTGCCGCCGGGCACGTAACAGCCCACCGCATTCATGGGGATATGGGTATGGCCAAGCACCACGCCTGGCATGGTTTCAACTTCAACGTCTTGCATCGAGGCACGCTGAATTTCCGCGAAGCGGCGAATCTGCGTTTGGGCGAAGCGGATATCTTCAATCTCGCGTGGTGACAGTTGCTTGACCGCCTTTTCGATCGCGGCCTGACTCAAGCGAAACTCGCTGGGCTCCCATTGGTCAAACTTGGCTGAAAGCTCTTTGACCGCGGGATCACCGCGTTTTTCGATATCTAACAAAATGCCTTCGACTGTGGCACGCACTTTGGCATCGGCCTCGGCAACTTGGGCGGCATTGCGGCCACGCTTCAAATAACGCACTGACATGGGGCGAACTCCTAACGATTTAGCTCAATACGCTAGGATACGATATTGTTGGCTTTATAGCTGTACAAGTTGGTCAGCCCTAGCGAAATCGCGAGACGTCGGCGCTTGGTTCGCTCGCTAGCGCAGCCGAATGATTAGCACCGTGCTGGCTAAGCTATTCTTTACTTGTTTTAGGTCGTTGTTCTGTGCCGTTTAATTTTAACCAAGCATGACAAGTGCAGATTGTGCGTTAAGCTTGGGCGCCCTCTGTTTTCTTCAAGCGTGACCCGTTTTGCCCATGACACACTCCGAGATTCGGCCTGAGCAGTCTATCGAGCTCTTGAAAGCGCTGCATATTTTGACGCGCGATGGCAAGCTCAACCAAGACAGCCGACGCAAGCTCAAGCAGGTGTATCACCTGTTTCAATTTATCGAACCGTTTCTTAAACAACTCAAAGAAAAAAATCCAAGTTTTTGCGTCGTCGATCACGGCGCAGGCAAATCTTATCTTGGCTTTATTTTGGTGGATTTATATTTGCGTCACCATGCCAAAGCAGCGCGTATGGTGGGGATTGAGACCCGTGCAGAGCTTGTGGCGCAAACAACCAAGTTAGCGCATGACTTAGGGTTTTCGCAAATGCAATTTTTGAACGAATCGGTCGCAGACTCGATCACATCAAATTTGTTGCCAGAGCGCGTAGACATGGTGACAGCCTTGCACGCATGTAATACCGCCACCGACGATGCGATTCGCTTTGGTTTAGCCAAGCAGGCACACTTTATGGTGTTGGTGCCTTGTTGTCAGGCTGAAGTGGCGGGCGTATTGCGCAAACATAAAGCACAGCAACTCAAAGACCCCTTGGCAGAGATTTGGCGACACCCGCTGCATACGCGTGAATTTGGCAGCCAGGTCACCAACACTTTGCGCTGTCTTCAACTTGAGGCGCACGGTTATCAAGTGACTGTGACGGAGTTAGTAGGATGGGAGCATTCGTTAAAAAACGAATTGATCATCGCCGAACACAAAGGCCCGCCCAAGCCGCATACGATTGCGCGTTTAGAGGCCTTGTTAGACCGGCTTGGTTTGCAAGAACTGACTGAGCGGTTTTTTGTACCAGCATGACAGACAGAGCACCTCATACTGACTCACACCTAACATCGCCCGTCTCGCAAACGGTCATGCCGACCGCCAAACGCGTCTTGATCGCTGGCTGTGGCGATTTAGGTTTGCGCGTGGCTAGGTTGTTAGGGCTCGAAAATACGGCTAACCGCAGCTGGGGGCTCAGGCGGCAGCCTGACGTTGAATCGACTAAAGACATACCGGGCTTTACTTGGATTGCGTGTGACTTCACTCAGCCAAACACCCTGCGTGACTTGCCCAAAGATATCACGCACGTGTTGTATACGGCAGCCCCAAACGCGCGCACTGAGGCCGATTACCGCGCCGTGTATCGTGATGGTCTAGAGCATTTGCTTCATGCGGTTGCCTCACCCGCGTTGCAACGGGTGTTGTTCATATCGTCGACTGCTGTGTATGGCGATCATGGGGCGCAATGGATCGATGAAGACACGCCTACTGCGCCTAAAAGTTTTAATGGACGAGTGCTGCTTGAAACAGAGCAGTGGCTGCAAAGTCAAAGTACTCAGTTTGAAACCTTAAGCTTGCGGCTGTCAGGCATCTATGGCCCCGGTCGCAGTTATTTACTTGATCGTCTGCGCACAGGCCAAGCGACTGCGCCGACTGCTGAATCACACTGGGTCAATCGGATTCATATTGAAGATGCTGCGGCGGCCGTGTTGCATCTGATGAACTTGCCCAAGCCGCAACCGATTTATTTGGTGACCGACAGTGCGCCCTTGCCGATGCGGGTGTTGTATGACGCCCTGGCAAAACTCGTGGGGGGGCCAGTCCCTCTTGAAGGGCCGGCACCGGCCTCAATAGGCAGCAAGCGGTTAAGCAATGCGCGGCTACGCGATAGTGGTTTTACTTTTAAATGGCCGGATAGCCGCGAAGGGCATGCTGCTCTGATTAGCGAGTGAACGACAGTCTGTTACCTAGCCGTGTTCAGGCGTCGGCGTAACTGACTTCTAGAATATCTAACTCATCAATCCCACCAGGGGTGCGCAGCGTAATGGTATCGCCCACGCGGGCTTTATTTAACGCGCGTGCAACCGGTGAGATCCAGCTGATTTTTCCGTTTAAAGGCTCGGCTTCATCGACGCCAACGATTGTCACGCGGCGCTCTAAGCCGGTTTGATCGGCATACAACACCGTTGCACCAAAAAACACCTGATCTCGATTTTGTTGCTCGGCCGGGTCGACGATCTCGGCTAATTCAAGTCGCTTGGTTAAGAAGCGCATGCGGCGATCGATTTCGCGCAAACGCTTTTTGCCATACAAGTAATCACCATTTTCAGAGCGATCCCCATTTGAGGCGGCCCACGACACGATCTGCACCATGGCTGGTCGCTCTTCGTTCATGAGTTTAATTAACTCGTTGCGCAGTGCCGCGTAGCCGCCAGGCGTCAAGTAATTGCGCGTGCCCTTGGGCAGCGCAGCCGCCTCGGGAAGCTCGTCGTCATCCTCGTTGTCTTGTTCTTTTACAAAAGCTTTGTTCATAACCCTAAAAATCTATTGTGCAAATCTGAAATGGTCTGAAGCAAGTCTCACCGAAGCCACTTTAGATAAGATCTTTCCAAACAGGCTTTAAATCAGCCGGCAGCGGCGGCAGGCTGCCAAAGTCAATTTTGCTTTCTTTTGCGCTATGAAAATCCGAACCACACGAGGCCATAAAATCATAATGGCGTGCAACCTGCGCGTACTCTTGATATTGCGGCACAGTGTGGCTACCGGTGGTGACTTCAATCGCTTGGCCACCGACATCTTTAAACGTGTCAAACAAAGCGCCAAACTGTATGGGGGTGTAATGATAGCGACCAGGGTGTGCAATCACAGCAACGCCACCTGCACCACGGATCCACGTGACGGCATCTTCAAGATTGGCCCACTGCATGGGCTCGTGCGCGGGGCCATCGTCACTTAAGTATTTGTCAAAGACGCCTTGCACTGTTGGGCAATGGCCGGCCTGTACCAAGAAGCGCGCAAAGTGTGTGCGGCTGATCAGTTCAGGGTTGCCTGCAAACGTCAGCGCGCCTTCAAACGCGCCAGGCATGCCAAGCTTGGCCAGGCGCTCACCAATGCGGCGTGCGCGCCCAGCTCTGCCTGCACGGGTCTCGCGTAAGCCCTGTACCAACGGCGCGTTTTCAGGGTCAATGCCTAGCCCAACGATATGTACGGTTTGTTTGGCCCAGGTAACAGAAATTTCAACGCCCGACAGATATTGCATGCCGAGTGCTTCGGCTCTGGCACGGGCGCGTTGTTGCCCAGACACTTCGTCATGATCGGTTAGTGCCCAGAGCGTGACGCCACACGCGTGCGCGCGCTCGGCCACCACTTCGGGGCTGTAGACGCCATCAGAGATGGTTGAATGGCAATGCAGATCAGCACAAAAAACGGGCGCTTTATTTGGCATATATAAAATCCGTTACGACCTTGACTTGATCATCATTCATCAATGTTGGTGCATGGCCCACGCCACTAAATTCGTGCGACTTGGCCTGCGGATTGCGCTCAAGCATTTGCTGCAGGGTCTGTTTAGATAATAAGTCAGAGTCTGCACCACGCAAAATCAAAATCGGCGTTTGCACAGACGCGTAGGCCGACCAAAGGTATTGTTCACCTTGGGCCGCAACTTCAGGGGTCATACTTTTAAAGGGCGCGGCAAGGCCTAAATCGTAGTGCTTGATCCAGCGACCGTTTTGCTCAATGTAGGTGTAGCGCGTGAGCTCTTGCCACTGCGCCTTGGTGTGTGGGCCAAATGACGCTGCCGTTTTTTTGACATACTGCACAGCGTCTTGAAAGCTAGCAAACTCAATCGCTTCGCCTACATATTGTCCGATACGTTCGAGTGACACCGGTTCAAGGTGGGGGCCCACGTCGTTGAGCACGAGGCGATCGAGACGAACCCCGGTTGAGGGCAAGTTCGAGTAATGTTGAGCAGGTGTCAACGTTTGCTGTTGCACACGCGACTGTGCTAACGCGCCGGCGTAGGCCAAACCAATCAAGCCCCCCATCGAGGTGCCCACCCAGTGCAATTCAGAGGGTTGCAGACGGTCGACTAAATTCACCATGTCGGCGGCGTATTGGGGGATTGCATAGAAAGCTGGGTTTGCCAGCCGATCGGACATCCCTCGCCCAACCACATCCGGGCAGACAACACGATAATCTTGTGCCAGACGCTTAGCTAAAGCGTCAAAATCGCGGCCCGTACGCGTTAATCCATGCACGCACAGCACAATTTTTTTGTTAGAGGGATCGCCCCATTCGGTATAGGCCATGCGGTGCAACCCAGCCGGACTGCTGCACATGACTGCTTTAAGGCGGGGGGTGGCCATACGGGCTCCTGTTGACTAACTCGTCGATCGCAGGGAGGACGAGTCAGACTGTCATAAACCAAAGGACAATAAAATCTTGCTCTTTATTGTAGTGGTTCTGCTCTGCATGGGCTTGCATAACCGTGATCCAGCCCCTCAGGGCAACCTTTGATGCCAGTAGCGCTGCCGCAGTTGGCTGTAGGGCTGAACGGACAGCCCCGCGGGCGTAGACCTGGCCAGGATAGCGCCGTGGCGATCGGTTTGCCAGAACTTGGCCTTAGCCCCTAGCCAGCGCTGCTTAATCACAGGGTGTGGGTGGCCAAAGCGGTTGAGATATCCCACTTGCGCGATGGCGTGTTGCGCCTCGAGCTGCTGCACAAAGCGCGGTGAAGAGGATGTATCTGAGCCGTGGTGCGCCACCACGACCAAGTTGGCGGATAGCACTGACGTGTGCCGCTCAAGCAAAAGTTGCTCTTGTTTGACCCCAATATCCCCCGGCAACAGGGCTGAATGGTGTGAGCCTTGAACATGCAACACACAACTTTGCGCGTTTTTTGAGGGACGGCTCTTGTTGGATCGCACAGAAACAGTGTTTGCCGGCTCGGTTTGAGTGGTCAATTTAAGGTCACGCGCAGAGGAAGCGTTCGGCGAAGCAATTTGGACTGCGGGTGCGGGCACCACAGCAGGTTGCCTTGCTGCTGGATGTAAAAATTCAAATCGGACGCCATCCCAATCCCAGCGGTGGCCATGCTCGCAGAGGTGCGCCTGCAGCGATTCAGTTTTTAATGACTGCACGGCACTCGCCTGCAGAGATTCAGTTTTTAGTGACTGCGCGGCGCTCGCGTGCAACGCACGTCTGAGCCACTCTTGAAACGAAAATGAGCTGTACAACGTGCCGACCGGCAACACTTTCAACACCGCCAATAAGCCCCCTGCGTGATCACTGTCGGCGTGCGATACGACTACGCTATCGAGTTTTCGTATGCCTAGCGCCCGCAAGGCTGGCACAAGCGTTCGCGTGCCGGCGTCACTAGCCCCCTGACGTGGACCGGTATCAAATAAAACATTATGCGTTTGCGTTTGTAAGAGCACCGCGCCGCCCTGCCCGACATCAAAAACAAGAAGTTTCCAATGTCCTATCTCAGGTCGCTGCGGCACAAAAGACAAGACGGGCAAAAGCAAGCACCAACCCGCCCAGCGCACGGGCCAACCCGGCGGCTGTAGCGCCCAGCACAGACCGGTACCGGCAAGCGCCAAAGTCCAAAAAGGCGCTGCAGCGACCTCAAAGCTTGCCCACGATAAGCTCGCTAACCACGTTACGGGAATCAAGGTGTATTCGAGTGCCAGATGGGCAAGCGTACCGCTTGCAGTGGCAAGCCATCCCAGCCCTGGCACGATGCCAAACAGGGCTAGCGCTAAGGCCAACGGCGTGACTATAAAGGTCAGTACCGGAATCGCCAGCGCGTTCGCGAACGGTGAAACCAGCGAAACTTGCTGAAATAGGAAGGCTAATACCGGCAGCATCGCGATCGTAATGAGCCACTGCAGACGGGTTGCCTCGGTACACAATAGTAGGGTGCGTTGTCTAAGTAGCACGGCGCATTGCCTAAATAGTGTGACGCGTTGCCTAAACAAATAAGTTCGCCCCGCTTGAATGCTCGACTGATCGGATGAGTCTTCAACAGTGCCAACCTGGACACCTGAAGCAGGTACTGCGCTGCTCTGCGAAAGCGTTTTACTGCCCGCAGCCCCAGCCGCAAACAAAATCCCTACCGCTAAAAACGACAACCAAAATCCAGTAGCGAGCGGCGCCCACGGATCAGCCACCACCACAACAGCTGCCGCCGCTGCCAGCACCCGTGAGGCCGACAGGGTATGGCGCACGAGTATCGATGCCGCTACGCAGGCCAACATAAAAAAGGTGCGTTGCGCAGGCACGCCCCAACCTGCCAATAAGCAATACAGCCAGGCGACTAACATCGCAGCGAGCGTTGCAATCACTCTGGCGGGTACCCTCTCGCAAAACAGGCGCCCACGCCAGCGCGCTCTTTTCATGAGCAACAGCATGAGCCACCCGCCAACAGCAGCCAACATCGTCACATGCGAGCCGCTGATCGATACTAAATGTGTGATCCCGGTCAGATTAAAGATCTGCCAATGCTCTTGCTTGACGCTATCTTGATCGCCAATCGCCAACGCGATTAACACCGCGCCGTAGGGCATAGCGGCTGTCACGCGACGCATACCTGCTCGCACGACCTGGCGGGCGCGTGCAATGCTGACTGAGAAGCTTGCGTAGGGATCGTATGCTAACAAGACCGGTAAGCCTCGCACACGCCCGAGCGCTCGAATATTTTTTGCAAAGAGATGGCCCTCGTAGTCAAAGCCATGAGGATTAAGATTGCTATGCGGCCGCCGCAGTACCAAGGCGGCACGAAACACTTGGCCAGGCAGCACCTGAGGCATGGTCGGCGTCTTTAACCAAGACACTTGTAAAGAGGTGGGCACCCCTGCTTTGAATGGCTCAAGCACTTGTGCCTCGAAGCGCAGGCTCTCTGAGGTGTCGTTAGGCAAAGACGTCACCCTAAACGTTAAGCGTGTCACGACGTTTTCGTGCTCAAGCGCGAGCACGACGCTTAGGCGTTGCTCTGCACGCCAAGTTACCCATGTGATGCTTAAAAATAAGACCAACAAAACTACCGTAGGCCGCCGCAACGTCTGACCAGCGCGTTTAATCTTGTTTGTCTGCTTTTTATCGCCGCCACGTTGCAGCAGGCACAATAGAGCGAGTAGGCCTGCGACACAAAAACTTGCTGCATACAAGCTCTCGAGGGCGGGCAGCCGAGGCGAGCTCTGCACCAGCACCGCACCCAACACAATCGCTAGCGCACAAAGTCTGCCCATGCTTCCTCACACAAAACGTGTGATGCTGCCGTGGGTTACGCGTGAGTGCAACCAAAACCGGATCAAATTGTCCGCTGCAAGCCTGTTTTAGCCGCTCGCGCAGCCTAGAAGACGCGGACCGCTACTAATGCGATCCTTACGCCCACGCTGCTACATATCCTTCAGGCGGAGCGACATAACCCGGTATCTGAGTGACATCGACCTCATCGATCTGTTCCGCACCCAGATACGCCTGTGCATACTGCAGATACACCTTTTCCCAGATAAAGACGTCAAACAAATCTGGGTCGATATGCTGTCCGAGTTTCATCGAGCCCATGATTTTCAAAGACTCAGACAAGGTCTTCGCTTTCTTGTATGGGCGGTCGCTTGCGGTTAAGGCCTCGAAAATATCGGCAATGCCCATGCAACGGGCCTGCACCGACATTTGATCGCGCGTCAGGCCCTTGGGGTAGCCCTTACCGTCCATTTTTTCATGATGGCCGCCTGCGTACTCAGGCACGTTACGCAGATGCTTAGGCCACGGCAGTTGTTCAAGCAGGTTGATGGTAAGAACAATGTGATGATTAATGATTTCACGCTCTTCGTTGTTGAGCGTGCCATAGCGAATGCTTAGATTTTTTGCTTCGTCGGGCGTGACTGCAGCTTGCGCCTCACCCTTGGCGCTGACCCAACCGTATTGCTGGCTAATCTGTGCAATACGTTGAACATGCTCGTCGCGCATCGACTCAGAGCCGGTGTTACTTTTCTTTAAAAACTCGAAATCGTCAAGGGCTTGTTGATGCTTTTGTTGAGCCTGCTCTGGGCTCAATTCACCTTTGAGCAAGGCAATCTCGATCTCTTTGATCACCAATTCAAAACGCAGTTCAACCATAGCAATGCGATCATGAATCGCCTCAAGCTTAGTCGCCTTGTCAACCACGTGCACGGGCGTCGAGATTTTGCCGCAATCATGCAAAAATCCAGCCACACGCAATTCGGCGCGATCTTCGTCTGTCATCTTAAAATTTGCCAAAGGCCCAAGGTGACAACGGTTGACGGCATCTGCCATCATCAAAGTCAGCTGCGGCACGCGCGAGCAGTGCCCGCCTGTGTAAGGCGATTTGTCATCAATCGCGCTATTGATTAACTGAATCATCGAGTCAAATAACGCGGCTTGCGCGTCGATCAAAATTCGGTTGGCAAGCGCCACAGCCATTTGAGACGCCAACGACCGAACTACCGCTTGCTCTTCAATGGTAAATGCACGAACAACACCGCTTTCATCTAGCGGATTTAATAACTGCAAGGCACCAATGATTTCGCCATCGGGCGTACGCAACGGCACCGCCAACACAGACCTCGACACGTAATCGTTCTGTTTGTCGAAGGCGTGCGTACCTGAAAAATCGAAACGCGTGCTTGCGTAGACATCATCTACCTGAACAGTCCCATGTGTATGAACAGCATGACAGACGATCTTTGAATGATCGGGCGCACCGTCAGGCAAAAATAGTTCGATGGGTGCGACGGTAATAGGATGACCTGATTTGCCACCCAAATGCACACCCTTACTGCGGGTGTGAATGATGTCAAAGCTTAACTGTTTGTCATCAATCAGGCGATAAAGTGTTCCGGCGTCTGCGCGGGTAAAGTCCATCGCCGCTTTTAAAATAATTTCGTATAGCTTTTCGGCATCTTTCTCTGTACTCAGAATCGTGCCAATATTTAAAATATTTTCAAGCATCGCGGACTCCATTCAAAAATAATCGCAAACTCAACGTCAAAAGCAATAACATTCGCAACAAGCACGATCCGCGCACGATCGGCATCGCAGCGTCAAACCACTCTAAAAATAGTAAATACCAGAAAACAGAAAACGGTTATTAGGCGGAGGTTCGGCTGTATTCAATACCGAAGCACCTCGCGCATAAGACAACTCAAGAGAGCCTCTTGAGAAATTAGTACGTGCACCTAGTCCATACGAAGTCAGGCTATAAGAACCACCCACCCGTCCGGCCGCTTCGTTGGTGTTCACGTAAGTCATCCCCTTGTCCACGAACGTAAAAAACTGAATAGGCTGGCTAAACAGATCCGAAAACGTCACGTCTTTTCGTAGTTCGGCAAACAAGCCTAAGCCACGGTCTCCCATGATTGCGCCGTAGTAGTAAGCACGCCCAATCGGCGGACCACCAAATGAAATCTGATTAGCAATCAACAGACTATCGGCCGTATATTGGCCCACTGCCCCCGCATGAATACTAAATTTATTGGGTAAATACTGCGTACGCGAAAGATTGAAAGCAAACTTGTTAAACGCGGGATTAAAGCCGGGGACCGATACGTTTAAGTCTCTCGCGCTAGAACCGCCCAACCCCGATAGCCCTTGGTAATACCCAATACTCAGATTGGTAATACCTCGTGCCCACGTCGTGTTTGCCCAGCGCAAGGTCAAGTCAAACACCGATGACTTGTCAGTCGTGAAAGGCATTGCTGCGAGCAGGGTTTGCGTTTCGCTGAACGTCACCCCACCGTCAAGCACCAGCGAGTTTCCACGATTGCTAAACATCGGATAGCTCAAACGCGGCGCAACCGTTGTGCCCTGAGACAGCAGATTGAGATCTGCCACGGTAGGCACGGGCTGACTTTGGGCATACAGATAACTTAAGCTCGCCGACAACCCCGAGTTACCAATCGGCTGCGAGTACTTTGCTGAAAACGCCAGCAGCCTTTTGAAGTCTTCAACCGAGCCAGAGCCTAGCGAAGCGCTGGTGCTAAAACTCAATTGGTTATCAATATCAAACAGACGATTCACGGTGCCAGCAAAAGAGGCCCCCCAGGTGCCAACTGCTGGTGCGTTAAAGTTGTTAACCGACAGCGAATAATAATCTGGCAACTGGCTGACATTGAGCACCATTTCTGATGAGCCTACTTCGACACCTTGCCGCAAGACAGCGTTGACGGTCGTTGACGGAAACGCGTTGAGCGTGCGAATGGCTTTCTCTACACTTGGTAAATCGAGTGGCTTTTTATTGACCAAACCTTCTGTAACTTCGTTGATCTTGGCACGATTTCCGGCCGTGCCGCCTTCAACATAGAGCTCGCTCAGATAGCCTTCGATCACCTTGATTTTGAGCACGCCATTTTCAAGCGTTTGTGGTGGGATATACACACGGCTTAAAAAATAACCGGCCTGCTTATATTTATCTTCGATTGTTTCAACCACTTCGTTAAGCTCTGGCAACGAAACGGGCCGATTGATAAAAGTGGCAAAGTACTCTTGCAAAGCCGCATCCGAAAATACCGCATTGCCATCAAAATCAACCTCACTGACATTGAACTGCAGATCATCGAGTGATTTTTTGATTGGGGTCTTATCGGTGCGCTGCATTTGCAAATTGAAACCTTGCGAGGCAGCAGCGGGCTGGTTCAATTGGCTGTTTTGCAATTGCTGCTGGGCCTCTACATCCATTTGCGACTCTCGTACCGCTTGCGCGCCTGCCTCGAGATGCGGCGTCGCTGCCTGAACCGACAAACCCAAAAGACCTGTTAAGACCAAACAGAGTCGTGAGGCCATCGAACAACAGGCAGTACTTAGCCTTCTGGCAGTCATCATTTATCTTCCATACGAATGACAACTCCAAACACCTTCGCGTGCAGCCGTTCAAGGTGGAACTGAAATAAGGGGTCTATGGGATAGCGCTCTGCCAGCGCCAGCGCCGACTCTTGTGCTTCGGATGCGATCGCTGCACCATCCGCTGCTTGCGCATCGTTCGCAACCATCACACTCGACTCTGTCGAGTTCAACAGGCCTTGGCCCTTAGCGCCCGCGACATCAGCCTGCTGCAAGAGCGAATAAAACGCCTGATAGTCAACGTTCAACTGAGACGCAAACTCCTCTTGCGTGACAGGCATAAACAGCCCGACCGCTTCAGTCTTGCCTTTCAGTACCACGTCACCAATTTTTCTAAAACGTTGCTCGGGCGCTTGCTCGACGGTTTGCTGGGTGCAACAGACACGCGTACCAAAATACTTATTAACGCCCTCAGTGCGAGCGGCCGTGTTCACCGTATCACCGAGTGCGGTGTAATCCATGCGCGACTGCGATCCAAAATTGCCGATCGTGGCAAAGCCGGTATGCACACCGATGCGCGTTTCACCGATCGGTACGCCAAGGTCATTTTGCTGTTTTCTAAATGCCTCGGCATACTCATCTAATGCCAAGGCACACTGAACGGCACGCGCCGCGTGATCCGGTTGTTCAAGCGGTGCGTTAAAAATGGTCATGATGGCATCGCCAATAAACTTATCAACGGTGCCCTCAAAACCTAAGATGATCTGGCAAGCCCCATCCAAATACTCGTTCAGCACCTCAGAAAGTTGTTCAGAACTCAACGCCTCAGACATAGTCGTGAAGCCCGCGATATCGGTAAAAATAAAACTCACTTCGCGCCTTGAGCCCGAAATACTGAGCGCCTCGGGGCGATCCATCAGCTGTTTAACGACCTCGGGCGATACATAGCGCGAAAACGCACCCTGTACAAACTGCTTTTGCTTACGCTCAGCTTTGCCAATCAACATATCCATAAACCAAACTGACAGACCAAGCGCGAGCGTTGGTGCGACTAAGGGCACAAGCGGTAAACCAACCTGATGCCCCAGCATGGCCCCGACCCAGCCACACACTACCAGCGTCAGGCTGGCCGCCACGCTAAAAACGATGCCTTTTTTGAGCAACCCAATCGCAACCCCCAGCACGGCCGCAAGCAAGACCAACAGGTGCGAGCCCAACATTTGAAAACCTGGTTCAGGTCGAGCATCCAAAATTTGCGACAAGCTGTGTGCATGAATCATGACCCCGGGCATCGAGCCTCGCTCGCCGTCGCCATCGATTACGGCCAAGGGCGTTTCGTGCCGATCCGTGATAGACAGCACAGCACCAATCAAGACAACCTTGTCTTTAAACCAGGCGTCAGGCAACACCGCCAAGGCGTGCGCGGGGTACACAGCAAACGAACCGGTCTCGTTATCGGGTGTTGCACGCCAAGCGATTTCGACCAGACGCTTGGGCGTACTGATGCCTAAGACCTCGGCTACCTTACGGACAAAACCTTTAGGCTCCTCAGCATCGCTTTCACCTGGATACATCCAACGTACCGAGCCATCAAGCGGATCTTTGGCCAAATTCGCTGCAGCACGCTGCTGTTTTGGCACAAACGCATTCAGGTACTCAAGTTGATCTTCGGTTACCACATTGGCTAGATTGCTGTAACTCACCACCAAAGGTGTCTTCACCGAACGCAAGGTTTCTTTCAGCAGCTCATCTTTGTCAGGCTCGGTCGCCTGATCAAACAAGATATCGAGACCAATGACTTTTGGGCCCTTTTTCTCAAGCGTCTTCAGCAAGTTCGCTAAAAACTCACGATCAACTGGTGACCGGTAGACAAACTGAGCGAGCGTACCTTCGTTAATCGCCACGATGACCACGTCTTTGGCTTGAGGCATCGCAGGCTGAAACGCCGCCGTACGAATATCCTTCGAGATGTTATCGAGGTTCTTTAAAAAACTTAAATAGTGCACGCCGGCCAACGCGAGCGCAGTCGCCAATGCCGCGGCAGCAAAAGCCGATAGCAACTCTTTGGTTTGGCGTGTCATCACACTCATGGCGTGGGTGCACCCACTTGCCGCAGCAAGGCATCCGCTTGCTGCGTGCAGCCTTTTTCTAACAACCACGCAATCAAGATCACCCGATTACCCTCGGCAATAGCCTTAGGGATCTTCATCAGTTGTAAGGCGAACTCTTGGTCTGCTTGTTGAATCGTAAAGAAGTTGAACTCGTTTTTGAATTCAAGTTTGCTTGCCGGCAGGCGCGCCGCACCACGGGGCCAGACAAAGTCTGCCTTGTACGAGCGGTCTGACGGCACCAGCGTCAAGCGATCCTCTTGGCTAGCATCTGGCCGCCAAAATGTCACTGTTTGATCTTCGATCATGCAGCGCATGCCTGAACGACTGAGGTCTACCAACCAGGGCTCTGGTAAAGGCATCACCTCTTCGCCAGCCCGGATCACACCCACTGAACTGGTACGCGCAGCACGCGTATTCACAAGTGCAGCGAGTGCTTGTTTAGGATCAGACGCCACAGCAGTGGGCGGTGCTGGGGTCTTGCTGAATGGGCCGCGCAACGTTAATACCGTACCGTCTGAACGAATTAAGGTCAGGCGCTCACCCTCTTTCAGCGTCAAGACCTGATCGCCATCGATTTGGGCGCCTGCCTTTAAACTGACTCCGCGCGCTTCCATGACAATCAAAGTTTCAGCTTGAATGGGCATGCCTAACAACACCAATGTCACAAGTAACAGTGCTGCAAATAACGTTTGCACTAAGTTCGAGCTGTGTGACCGAGATCGGATCAAATTTTGGACGTTAGACACGATCAATCTACGGACCTGAGGCATGCTCAAGTTGCCAACTCGGAGCACGTTCAAACTATGTAAAGGTTGATTAACAAGAGATCCGTGATTCATATCTTCTTCACAGTCCCAGCGCCTTCTTCGGCCCCATCGCCCAGCAATACAAAGGCACCCCAAAAAACCGGATGCGCGGTGGCGGGCATACCCAGCATTTGAATCTGAGCCTGCTGCAAGGCGCGTGCACTGCTACGCGTCATATCGGGGCCTAAACTTGCAAACACTCGGCCCATCAAACTCGTTGTGGCCTCAGACGGCACGCTCCAGTGCGTCACCAATAAATTACGTGCACCAGCAAAAAAGAATGCCTCTGCCAATCCCGTTAAGGCCTCGCCACCAAACTTATCGCCACCACCCGCTGTATTACAGGCCGACAGCACCACTAGATCAGCGTTTAATTTCATCTGCGAAATTTCACTAGCGTCTAATAAGCCATCTTCAATTTTTGTCACCGCTGCTGTAGCGGGTGGCGACAACACCAAGGCGGGTTCAGACTGACAGCGCAATTCACCTGGCAGCAAACCGTGCGTCGCAAAATACAGCACGCGATAATCACTTAAGCGAATGCTACGCAAACGGGCTTCTGTCGCCTGCGCACCCACAAAAAATTCTGTAGGGCCTGACCCTTTCAGAAAATTTGATACGGTTTGTAGTTCGGTTTGCGTATCGGGCAACGAGGGCATATCCGTCAGAATATTCCGTGGGATGGGGCCACCATCGCGACACGTCACCGCCGCAAAGGCGGGTAGCTTGGCCATGGGAGGCGGCTTGGCAGCAGGCTTTGCAGCGGCAGTCTTAGCATTGGCTTGGGACGCGCCAACGGTTGCGGTCGGGCTTGAGTTTGCTTGATCAGCTTGTGCGGGTGTGCTCGCAACTGTATTTACTAAACGCACATTCTTAGTTTGCCCAGTGGCCGGGCCGAGTGTTGGATTACCAAAGCCCAAAAACATACGCGTGGCTTGATGTGTGGGCACAGTTGAGCGCTTATCGTAAAACGACAGTAGCGACGGCGAGTGCGTTAAGGCAACGCGCTTCACTAACCAAGCGGTATTGGCGTAATCGACACCGTTTGGCTGAGCAGTCACCAAGACGCTAAAGGGCAAACTTGCCAATGGGCCCGATGGCACAACAATCAGATGTTCAAGCCCAGTCAGATTTTTGTCGACCCCACCCAGTAAACTTTGATACAGCGCAAAGGATTTATTGACATCAAACGCTTGCACATTACCCTGCTCAACACTCAAGCCCAAGCGCAAGCTTTTGACCTCTTCAAAAATCTGTTCAACCGTTTTTGTGACGGGTGCGATCGTGACCGAATCGCGACGGATCAATTGCACAAAACCTGAAGAGTTACCCAACAAAAAGATCGCGACCCCCTCGGTGGGTGTCAGATAACTTTGCAGTTGCTCGAGTTTGACGCGACGCACGCCTGTCAATTGAACATACTCAGGGCTTAACTTTTCAACCTGCGCTTGCAAGGCTTGGATTTGTTGCTCTTTCTCTTTGATTTTTGCGAGCAGCGCATCTTCAACCAGTTTGCTGCGCTGATCATCGGCCAAGCTCGTTTCGCTAGCCAGTTGGGTTTTGTCTAAATCGCGCTGGCGCTCTAGCATTTGTAGCTTCTGGATGGCTTCGCCGGCTTCTTTGTTGTTGATCAAGACCCGAGCCGAGGCGCGCGCCAGGGTCTTTTGCACCACCGTTGAGTTTTGTCGCTGAAACGCCTCGAAGGCTTCAGCATATAAACCTTGCACCGCAGCGGGATCTTTCAAGTTGCTTGCCAACGCTGCAAGCGCCTGTACATAGCGACTCAACTCATCTGCCGTAAAGGCCGCAGTGGCACCCGCTGGCAACGCATTAGCCATTTTGATTGCTTGTCTGAACGACACGGCCGCCTCGGTGATTAAGCCATCGTCCTGCAAGCTCGAACCCAACTTAGCTAAAATCCTAATTGCCTTAACTGAATCGCCAAATAAGCGTTGTTCGTAGGCTAGCGCGCTTTTGTAGTACACCACAGCCGCTGAAACACGCTTTTGCGCCGAACTGATATCGCCAAGGGTGGTCAATACATCGACCTTCCAAAACAAGGGTAGGTTATCGGCAGCGTCCAAAATCTCGTACGCCTGCCCTGCCTGGTTGAGCGCAGCGCTTAAGTCAAGCGTCTTGAGCGACATTAACGCTTCAAAATTCAACGCCATCGCCAACTCGCCCTGATTCATGCGGGTGAGTTCTTCAGACCCTCGATTCGCCATCCCTTCAAAGGGAGAAGCGCCCGAATCCACAATTTTTTTCCAGGCGCTTCGAGCCGCTTGCGCATACTGAAGGGCCTGCCTAAACTCGCGACGATTGGCGGCATCAAACCCTAAGTAGGTTTGGTACCGGGCGCGGTTACGCAAATTGCCTGACTTACGATTGAGCACCTCGATACGCCTAAACAGTGCCGCGGCCTCTTCATAGCGCCCGCTGTTGCTGACGTTTAAGGCTAAATCCAATAAAGTACCAACCAACAACTCAGAGTCTTCGCCTAAAAACTGAGTCTGTATATAAAGTGCTTTACGTATCAGCGTTTCGCTATCTTCGAACTTGCCTTGCGCATTGGCAATGCGTGCTTCAGTCAGCAGTTGATCAAAAAACGCCAAGTCATTTTGGTTGTACAGGCGAATCGGCCGGCCCCAAACCGCTTGCAAGCGACGGGTTTGTTCGCGCAGCGTAGCGGCCTCAGGCGCAGGCTGATCTTTTGCGCGCAGTGCTTCAAGCATGACAGGGATCAATGCTGGCGGGCCTTCTGCCACGTAGATTTTGCTGGCCGAGGCCCGTATCAAAAGAAGCTGCGGCCAGCCACCATTATTTAAGGTGCACGGCAAAGCTAAGATTGCGGGCTTATACGCGACACCTTCCGCTTGCTCAAGCCAACGCGCCCTGCCACACTGCATGCGCGCTGCGGTAATGGTGTATGCATCTGAAATCAGAAACTGCGCTTCTAAGGTTTTGAGGGGGCTGTCTTTAGCAGCCGCACTAGGCGCAATGACATCGGCCTGCGCATACACAAAACCTACGCTCTTATCCTTGCACACTAATACATACTGCTGCAGCAACGCGGTTTGTTGCAGTTCAGGCCTGGCACGTTGCACACAGCGCTCGCCCGTTAAAGAATCGCCCAACGTCACAGCGCCTGCGGGCACTGGATCCAACCCCGCACTTGTGGTTTGCGCAAATAGAGTTGAGACGAGAAAAACACTGAAGCATAAAAATACCAACGCAAAGCCATCGCGCAAACGCACCGACCATTCGTCTTTAGTCAATTTGCGGCTACGTTGCATCAAGAAAGTTACCAATTTGAACTATTCCCAGAACCTGAAATTTCACGACCTAATACCGATCCAGACGGCGCAGGCGTTTTTTGTGTAGCTTGCAAGGCAATTCCAGGCGATACCGGCGTGGTCGTCACACGCTCGGTTGGCCTAGCTTCTTGTTTAGCCGTGGTAACAGGGGCCGGTGGCTTCACCGTTTGCAAGGTGAAGTCGCCCGCGTCGGCACCGTCTTTGCTAACCGCAACAGGCGTTAGCGCGGGTGCTGCAGGGGCTGCCGAAGCCGTGCTGGCGGGCGTGGCGGTTTGCGAGGCCGGACCTGAGGCTGTGGACGTAGTCGCGGCAGACGAATCACCGGGGTCGCTGACTGTTGAGGTAGTCGAACTTAGCGTCGTAACCGTAAGCGGTTCAACAAACTCTTGCGTCACAGTGGCGCTTTGAGCCGTGCTTGTTGTGGCCACCGTCGTGGCGGTCGTCGCAGTGGTGGCGGTGGTGCTTGTGGTCGTTGTTGCCGCAGTCGTTGTAGTCGTTGTTGAGGCACTGCTTGAGGTAGCAGTCGTGTCCGTCGACGTTGTCGTGCTCGCGCCAGACGTTGTTGTAGTGGCTGGTGGTGGCGGCGGTGGCGCCACAAAGACCGCAGCACTCGTACTTGCCACGACTGTGGCTACGGCTTGCGTAATGGCTTGCTCAATAACCACCTTCACTGCGGTGTCAATCGCGGCAGCGTTTGCTGTCGCAGCATCGGCGATCGCTTTTGCTGCAGCCGCATCGGCGGCAGCTTTGGCGGCAGCCGCTGCCTCTGTCGTACTCGTTGTCGTCACAACGGGCGTGACCACAACCGCAGCTTCGCTTGAGCCTGACCCACCGCCACCACCACCACCACCACCACTGTTATCAATCACTACTGTCTTTACATTCGGGGCCGCAGAATAGACTTCGGTACCGTCTGTTTGCGGCTCGCCTGCCCCAAGGGTAAACGTCGACTGATTAGCG
>JBIIWK010000185.1:0-6747 GCA_044338955.1 Burkholderiaceae bacterium | reverse complement strand
CGTGATGAGTTCGTCACGCTTCTAGGGCCGTCTGGTTGCGGAAAAAGCACCGTGTTGAAGTTGGTTGCCGGTTTGGTCGTACCAACAGAGGGTGCCGTTGTCTCGCCGGCGCAAACAGACCAAACTGGTCGATCGACGGCGTACGTGTTTCAAGAGCCCACACTACTGCCCTGGGCGACGGTGTTTGATAATGTCTGGTTGCCGTTACGTTTGCAAGGTCAGTCACGCTCAACCGCGCTGCCGGTGATCACTCGTGTGCTTGAGCAAGTCGGGCTTGCTGAATTTCATCAAAGCGATCCCTCGCAGTTATCGGGTGGCATGAAAATGCGGGTCTCGATTGCGCGCGCGCTGGTGTCGCAGCCTCAAGTGTTGCTCATGGATGAGCCCTTTGCGGCACTCGACGACATCACTCGCCAACGCTTGAATGCCGACTTACTGACTTGGTGGCACGGCCAGAAGATGGCGGCGCTGTTTGTCACACACAACGTGGCCGAGGCGGTTTTTCTAAGCCAAAGGGTGCTGGTGATGGGCGCGCGTCCGGGTAAGGTTGTCGCCGAGATACGCATCGACCAGCCATACCCGCGTGACGCGAGTTTCCGACAAACGGAAGCTTTCCTTCATCACTGTCAAATGCTTGGCGCAGCGCTTGAAGCTGCGAACTCAGCCATGTTGAAGCCCTAATGAAACTCGGTAACATCCTTCTTCCGACCGCAGTCTGTGTTGCGCTGCTCTTAGGCTGGGAGCTATTTGTATGGTGGGCGCAAGTCCCTGCCTATACCTTACCGGCACCCTCAGCCGTGATTGAGTCGCTGATCGCGAATTGGGTTTCGCTGATGGGTAGCTGGTGGTTTACCGTCAAAATTACGCTCAGCGCCTTGGGGCTTGCGTGCCTTGGTGGCGTCTTGATTGCCTCGGTGTTCGCGCTTTCTCCAAGTACAGAACGTGCGTTGTTTCCGCTTGCTGTGGTTTTACAGGTGACCCCCATTGTGGCGGTGGCACCGCTTATCCTCATTTACGTCGAAAGCACAATGGCCGCGCTGCTGCTATGCGCTTGGATCGTGGCGTTTTTCCCGATTTTGTCCAACACAGTAATTGGACTGCGGTCAGTTGATAAAAATTTACTCGACTTATTTCGACTGTATCGTGCAACGCCTTGGCAGCGTTTAGCCTTGTTACGGGCACCCTCGGCGTTACCGTACTTTTTAGCGGGGGTAAAAATCTCGGGTGGTTTGAGTCTGATTGGTGCCGTGACCGCTGAAATGGTGGCGGGTGCGGCGGGTCGTGACACGGGTTTGGCGTCGCGCATTCTTGAGGCAAGCTTTCGAACTGAAACTCCTAAAATGTTTGCAGCGTTGTTGTTGCTTGTCGTAACGGGTGTTATGGTCTTTCTACTCTTAAATGTTTTGTCCAGAAAGCTGTTAGTTCGGCAGCCCAACTCCAACTAACCGAGCTGCGGCCGAGCAACAAATGGGCCGGGTGCTTAACGGTGTTTCGTCCTGTGCCAATCTTTATGTCAAGTTGAGTAGTTGTGATCCATTTTGAGTGGTTTAGCCCAAAAGGTAGATGATGTCATCCAAATTTTTTCTCACAGCGTTAGCGTCTTTGTTTTTGACCATGAGCCTGGCACACGCACAACAGGCAGTCTCTTTTGCGACCAACTGGAAAGCCCAAGCGGCGCACGGCGGCTTCTATCAGGCGCTTGCGGATGGCACCTATAAAAAATATGGCTTGGATGTCAAAATTATTCAAGGCGGTCCGCAGGTCAACAATCGCCCACTCTTGCCTGCGGGGCGCATCGATTTTTTAATGACGGGTAATCTGTTGCACAGTTTCGATAACGTAAAGAACAAAGTGCCCGTGGTCGCTGTGGCTGCAATATTTCAAAAAGATCCTCAGGCATTGATGGCGCATCCAGGCCAAGGTTACGAAAACTTTGCGGCCTTAAAGGCTGCGCCGGTCGCCTACATTGCCAAAGACGGTCAGTTCACCTGGTGGCAATGGTTGAAGGTCACGCATGGGTTTCGAGACGAGGCCTTGAAGCCTTACAACTACAACCTAGGGCCATTTCTCTCAAACGCGAAGTCCATCCAGCAGGGTTATTCGGTGGCCGAGCCCATCTATATCAAAGAGCAAGGAAAATTTGACCCCGTCGTGCACCTGTTGGCAGATCATGGCTTCTCAACCTACAGCACACTCATCGAAACTCGTGCCGATACCGTTAAAAACAAACCTGAGCTCGTCCAGAAGTTTGTCGATGCATCGATTCTTGGGTGGGTCAACTTTATGTACGGTGATCGCAAGGTCGCGACGGCGTTGATGCTAAAAGATAACCCTGAGCTATCGGCAGCTGAGGTTGAGGCTTCGGTTAGCCTAATGAAACAACAGGGTATCGTTGATTCTGGCGAAGCACGCACGCTTGGTATCGGTGCAATGAAGGCTGAGCGTATTCAAGATTTTTATACGCAAATGGTCAAGGCTGGCTTATATAAATCTGCCGACGTTGATCTGACCCAAGTCGTCAATCTTCAATTTGTGAACAAAGCAGCCGGCGTTGAGTTGACCCAGCAGTTGTTGAAAGCCAAATAGACAAGTTGCCATGCACCGAAACGAATCCCCATTCATTGCGAATGGGGAAGGGTTTGTCACTCGGGGGTCATCTTTGCTTTGATGATCACTTCTTTCCATTTGGCGGTTTCGCTTTTAATAAAGGCAGCATAAAACTCTGGGGTGCTGCCGATCACTTCTGTCGCCATTTCACTAATGCGCTTGTTCACATCGGGCGTAGCCAACACAGCAGCAACATCTTTCGATAATTGATTGACGATAGCTTTAGGGGTGCCGGCTGGCGCCATGAAACCAAACCATGCTGTGATTTCAAAGTCTTTGATGCCTTGTTCGATCACAGTGGGCACCTCGGGCTGAGCGGGTGAACGCGTATCGCTCGTGATGCCAATCACACGAATCGCATTTGATCGAATATACGGCAGCAAGACGGGCGTGTTGTGAATCAACACTTCGAACTGACCGCCCAGGCCATCGGTGGTCATTTGAGCGCTCGACTTATACGGGATGCTGGTCATCTTGATGCCGGCAACTAAATTCAGCAGCTCGCCCGTTAAATGTTGGGTAGTGCCGGGGCCAGGTGTGCCATAACGAATTTTGCTTGGATCTTTTTTTGCCAGCGCGATCAACTCTTGCATATTATTGACCGGTACCGAGGGATGAACGGTAATGAAGTTTGGCGTTTTTGTCGCTAAGCTTACCGGGATCAGGTCTTTTTCAACGTCGTAGGGCATCTTCCCGGCCATCAAGGTTGGGTTGACCGCGGTAGGCCCAATTGTGTTGTACAAAAACGTATAGCCATCGGGTGCTGCCTTGGCCACTCGATCGGTACCGATATTGCCTGCCGCACCCACAACGTTTTCAATCACAACGGGTTGGCCCCAAGCCTCAGAGAGCTTTTGACCGATGAGCCGAACCTGAGTATCGGGGGCGCTACCTGGCGGAGCCGGGACGATCATTCGTACCGTTTTGTCTGGCCATTTCGATTGTGCTTGAGCAGTGACACTGAAAATCAGGCCGCAAGTTAAAAGAACAGCGCTTGTTTTCGTCAACACGCTTGTGAGCGGGGTAGGGAGTTTCATGATTGTCTCGCTTAAAGGGCAGCTTTTTTTACAAACCTGTAGTGGCTTGATCGTTTTCCATTTTAAACAGCTCGTCGCAGGGGTGAACCAATCGCTTACCCCTAGTTCGCCGCAAGGACGGACCAATCGCTTACCCTTAGCTAGCCACAAGGATGGGCCAATCGCCTACCCCTAGCTAGCCGCGCCCTCAGCGAATAATGTCAGAATTATGTTCGCCTAAGCGTGGCGGTCGGGCGCCTGGTGTCCCAGGTGTTTTCGACAGCTTGATAGGCAGACCAACACCCTTGTAATCCTCGCGCTGAATAAACATGTTGCGCGCTGCGGTATGCGGCTGTTCAAAGGCCTCAGGGACGGTATTGACAGGGCCTGCGGCTACGCCAAGCGCCATCAGGTTTTTGCAAAGATCAGCCCGCTTAAACTCTTTGAGCGCGACTTCCATTTCAAGGCGCAGGGCGTCGCGGTTTGTCATCCGACTGGCGTTGCTGTCAAACAGTGGATTGCTCAGCAGGTCTTCGCGCTGAATATGTTTGCAGAACTTTTTAAATTGTCCTTCGTTGACGATCCCTAAAAATATTTGACCATCGCCGACTTCAAAGCGATTGTAAGTTGGGATATTGGGGTGCGCACTGCCGGTTAAAGCAGGTGTATTGCCAGAGTTCATCCAGTTAGCCGCGTGCGGAATCAACATGCTTAAAGCAGAGTCGAATAGCGTGGCTTCAACACGCTGACCTTGCCCGGTGCGTATCCGAGCCCACAGCGCCATCATAATTCCAGAGAAGGCGTTGTAGCCTGTGACCTGATCGACCACCGGCACCCCGATTCGGGTGGGGCCCGCTTGTGGGTCGCCATTGATACTCATCAGGCCGCACATGGCTTGCAGCACGGCGTCATAGCCAGGCAAGTTTGCCAAGGGGCCCGTGTCACCAAAGCCTGAGATGCTGCAATAAATAAGCTGTGGGAAAGCCTTAGACAAATAGTCGTCGTAGCCGAGCCCCCATTTCGCCATTGTGCCAGGAACAAAGTTTTCGATTAACACATCGGCGTCAATCAATAAGGCTTCAAGGATTGCACGGTCAGTCACTTTCGTAAGATCTAGGCTCAAGCCGCGCTTACCGCGATTGATTGCCGAAAAGTAAGCCGCCTGTCCGGGCTCAACAAAAGGTGGTCCGAGTAATCGCGTTTCGTCACCTTGTGGGGCTTCGATCTTAATCACGTCGGCACCATGATCGGACAACATTTGTGCACATAACGGGCCCGCTAAAACGCGCGAGAGATCTAGTACACGTAAGCCGACTAGCGAGCCCTGTTTGGTAGCCGTATCGAGCCATGCCGCACCCGTCAGAGGGCTTGCGCCCAAAGCGTCGGGGCGCTGATCCGTATTGGAGGATGCGGGCATGGGCTTAGCCTCGAGTTGGCAGTTGCACAATACATGAGCCTAACACTGAGAGCTCATTATTCTGGTTGTGCGCTTCTTGGGTAATGGCAACCAGATGACGATCACCTTCTTTATATTTCTTTGTGACTTTAGCGCGAATGAACAGCATGTCGCCCGCTGGGTTATGGCGGCGAATTTTGCAATCGGCCTGACGCAAAAAGCCTTCGTCTCCCATCCAGTTCGTCATTTGATGCATCAGCCATGAGCTGCGCTCTGGGCCGTAATCGTAGGCGCCAGGTGCACCGACTTCAAGGGCGAATTCTTCTTCCCAGTGCACGCGCTCTGGTACGTCTGGCACACCGAAGCGATTTTTAATGCCTACGCCCGGATGCGCGTCGATCAGCTGCCAAGCGAGTTTGTTGGCGCGAATATAAAGCCCGCCCCAACCTTGCGCGTAAGCGATAAAGCCCGTGACGGTCATTGGTCCTTTAAATAAGACGGGCAGTTCTTCGCCTTCTTGAACATCATCCCAATAGCGCGTGTTTGCACCACGAATTTCTTCATTGGCGTAGAGCTTGTAGGCTTCTTGCAATTGCTCGTCGGTGTAAGGCACAACACCTTTCTCTTGTACTTCAGTGTATTTGGTACCTTTCTCGCGCGCGTGATCGCGCTCGGTGCGAAAGCACCAGGTATCAGCCTCGGCAAGTTTGTCGCCCGTTTGATTGAAAAAATCGACGTGATACGTTTGCTGAATCGCTTTACCAGCGAACCGTGTGTCGTGCTCGACCAGGTCTTTTAAATACGCTTCAGTGCTGATGACATCATTACGCTTTGCGTGCTGATGCCAAGTCCAGTTTGAACCTGACCACATGGCGTGCACCCCAGGTAAACCGCCCACATAGCCCGACACAATCCGGCTTGTTGAGTACAAAAAACTTGGTAGCGCAATGATGGTGCCGTGGCTCGTTTTGGCAGCGTACTCTGGATTGCACCATAAAGGATTGTCGTCACCGATGCCATGCGCATAGTGGCGAATGTTGTCGCGCGTGGCTTCGTAGCACCAAGGTTCGGCGGTTGCGCCGATTTTGACACCGATGCGCCGTTGTAGATCTTCAAGCCCTTGCTCAGTAATTTTTGGAAAGCTGCGCTGGCCGATTAATTCTGATGACATATAGATCTCCTGATGATTTCTTTTAGTTCTAGACCGTAAAAATTGTTTTTCATTACGTTAAACAATATTCGTTTGTGTGACGACTTAAGAGCAAGGCCTATCGTTACTCTGCTACTTGGTAATTTGGATTTGCCAGGGTGGCCTTCAGTGTTGCGTTTGGTATTTTTTGTGCGCAGACTCTGCTTGAGTCTGCGATGGCGATGCTCAGTCTGAAGTGTGATGGTTGCCGTGCGTTCACGCCGTTGTCTCGCGAAGCTTCTTTCGATGGATTTTGCCGGCAGGCGTTTTTGGCAGTTCTGGCACAAAGACGATATGACGAGGGTACTCGTGCTGGCTTAAACGTGTTCTGACTAAATCTTGGATTTCTTGAATAAACGCTTCGTCGCCGAGTCGCTGGCTCACCACAAAGGCTTTGACGGCTTGGCCACGAAGGCTGTCAGGTACGCCGATTGCTGCGGCCTCAAGCGCGTCGGGATGTTTCAGGATGGCATCCTCAATCTCGACAGCACTCATCGTCCAGCCGGCAGAAATAATGACATCGTCGGCGCGACCACCAT
>JBIIWK010000161.1:0-7522 GCA_044338955.1 Burkholderiaceae bacterium | reverse complement strand
CGAAACTTAAGTTTTGGCGGAGAGGGTGGGATTCGAACCCACGGTGGATTTGCACCCACGCCTGATTTCGAGTCAGGTACATTCGACCACTCTGCCACCTCTCCGGTGCGTGCAATTGGGTGAACAATCGCAGGTGTAACGGCGTTGCGCCACACCTCGGTCAAGGCCGCAATTCTAGCAGAAACTGCAATTTTTTAGATTTGGGGATAAAACGCCACCTCACGAAAAGAGCCATCCGCCAAGACAAGCCGCTAAACTCAACGCTAGCACCCCATTCTTTGAGATCACCGCCATGCTTTTTGTACTATCTCCAGCAAAAAAACTTGATTACGACTCGGCGTTGCCAACCGACCTGCATACTCAGCCTTTGTTCGTTAAAGAAGCCGCTCAGTTGATTAAGGTGCTGAAAACGCAATCAGCAACGGATGTCTCATCATTGATGGATTTGAGCGACGCCTTGGCGCAACTGAATGTTGAGCGCTACGCAGCTTGGAAAACGAGTTTTACGCAAAAAAATTCTCGCCAAGCTGTCTTAGCGTTTAACGGTGACGTGTACGAGGGCTTGAATGCCGCCACGCTCAAAGAAAAGGATTTGCAATGGGCGCAAGAGCATGTAGCCATCCTGAGTGGTTTGTACGGCGTGCTCAGGCCGTTGGATCTGATGCAAGCCTATCGACTCGAAATGGGTACGAAGCTCGAAAATCCGGGCGGGCCCAATCTCTATGCGTTTTGGAAGACAACGATTGCCCCGTATTTAAACGAACGCTTAGCAAAAGAAAAAGTACCGGTGCTAGTGAATTTAGCCTCTGAAGAATATTTTAAAGCGGTCGACCTTAAAACATTGAACGCGCGAATCGTTCAATGTGTCTTTCAGGATGGCAAAAATGATGTTTACAAAGTGGTGAGCTTTCACGCGAAGCGTGCGCGTGGCCTGATGACGCGCTTTGCTATTGAGCAACGCGTAACCAAACCAGAAGACTTGAAAAAGTTTAATAGTGAGGGCTATGCCTTTACGGCGAGCTTGTCGACCGAAGACAAGCTCGTATTTCGGCGAGCAGGTTAAATGGTGCGCCATCGAGAGGTAGAAGCTTATCCCCGCGTCGCGCTTGTGTTGCAGGGCGGCGGCGCGCTGGGTTCATATCAGGCAGGTGTAATCGAAGGTTTATATGAGGTAGGGATTCATCCGAACTGGGTCGCAGGTATTTCAATCGGCGCTGTAAATTGCGCCTTAA
Organism: Burkholderiaceae bacterium; assembly: GCA_044338955.1. Lineage (GTDB taxonomy): Bacteria > Pseudomonadota > Gammaproteobacteria > Burkholderiales > Burkholderiaceae_B > Zwartia. The sequence continues at coordinate 6,290 of JBIIWK010000161.1, read as the reverse complement.
TGGCCGGTAATGCGCCCAAGCATCGCGTCAGCAAGCTCAAAGAATTTTGGGAGACGATTTGTCGGCCTCCGTCACTTGCGGCCACAACCGTGGCTTCGATGTTTGACGTATTCGGCCCGAGTGCACAGGCGTTACGCACTTATGCACAGCACCAAACTGAAAAAATGTTTGGCTCGTTTGCGGCAACACAAACGATGCTTGAAGGGCAGTCTGGTTTTTTTACACCACGCCCGTTGGCCCCTGGGGGCGGTGGTCCGGCCTCAACAAGCTATTACGATACGACGCCGCTGATCGCCACCTTAGAAAAATTTGCAGATTTTGATCGTATTAATAGCAAAGAGATGCGGGTATCTATTGGCGCCACTAATGTCAGTACGGGTAACTTTGTGTACTTTGACAACACTGAGATGAAGTTGCACCCCAAACATTTTTTGGCCTCTGGGGCGTTACCGCCAGGTTTTGCGGCCGTTGAAATCGATGGCGAGTTTTATTGGGATGGCGGCTGTGTATCGAACACGCCGCTTGAACAAGTTTTAAACGTAAAACCGCGCGAAGATACTCTGATTTTTCAGGTGGATTTATGGAGCGCTCGAGGCAAGCTACCTACAAATATTTTTGAAGTACTTGAGCGTCAAAAAGATATTCAGTATTCAAGTCGGACGCGTGGCGTGACGAATCAGGTGAATGATTTGCAACAGTTGCGCCAATTGCTTTGGGACGCCTTGGCTCGGATACCGAAAAATGTGAGGGCAAAAGATCCGTGGTTCGATCAGCTAGCGCAGCAGGTATACGGCGCGCGCTACAACTGCATTCAACTGATCTATAAAAATAAGCCTAGTGCGGGTCATTACAAAGACTTTGAATTTAGCCATGAAACCATGAGCCATCACTGGAACACCGGCTTGTCAGATATGCGGCGCACACTTGAAAATACGGCCTGCTTAAGGCTGCCGCCGCCAGGTGAAAATTTTGTGACATACGATGTGCACAGGCATCAGTAATTTCGAGAGGCACTAAGCCCTGATTAGACGCGAGCGGGCCTTTCATCCTGTGCGTGCAGAGCCCCTCGCCATCAGTGCTACTAGGGCGCCACCCTGGCTAACCGTGCTATTGCCACAGGCATTGGCACCCGAATCACACGCCCTCCCTAAGTAGCTGTTTGTGATACCTTTTGCTAAATCATCGACCAGCCGTGGCTAACAACAATCGATTGCCCTGTTAACGCGTTGGTTTCAAAGCCCGCTAAAAACGCAACGGTATTTGCAATATCGGCAGTCGTTGTGAACTCGCCATCAACCGTCTCGTTCAGAAACACTTTCTTGATGACGTCTTCTTCACTCATATTGAAAACAGCCGCTTGCTCAGGAATCTGCTTATCCACCAAAGGGGTACGGACAAAACCGGGGCAGACAACATTCGTACGCACGCCGCGTGGGCCGCCTTCTTTAGCGATCGCACGTGCCAAGCCCAATAATCCATGCTTTGCCGTAATGTAAGCCGACTTCAATTTTGAGGCCTGGTGTGAATGTACCGAACCCATATAAATGATCGAGCCACCTCGGCCACTGTCGTACATGTGTTTGATGGCAGCTTTGGTCGTCAAGAAAGCGCCGTCCACATGGATGGCCATGATTTTTTTCCAGTCGGCGTAGGGAAAATCTTCAATGGGATGAATGATTTGAATACCAGCGTTTGAAACCAGAATATCAATGCTGCCAAACTCTGCGACTGCGTAATTCACGCCTGCGTTGACGGCCTCTTCATCGGTGACATCCATCACAACACTGATTGCGCGACCGCCTGTCTTGAGGATTTCAGCGACGACCAGCTCAGAGGCTGCGGGATTGAGGTCTGCAACGACCACAGCGGCACCTTGGCGAGCCAGGGTGAGTGCACATTCACGGCCGATGCCGCTTGCTGCGCCTGTAATTAAGGCAACCTTGTTTTTAACCGACATGTGAAGCTCCTGAGGGGTGAATCAAATAACGTGAGTGAATAATGCTGGCTGGCACGCGCCGCAGATGGTCAGTGTAAGACGCCGCGCAAAATAAAAAAAGACCGTCTTCAAATTTGCTTTAAATGGCGCTTAGCTTCGTCCGAATTTGCGTGACAGGGCGCGTAGCCCTGTCACGCGGGTGCCATGCTGTCTTTGGGGCCGAGCGAAAGAAAAAGGAGGAGGGCGTCAAACAGCCTCTTTGGCTCCTTTTGCTGGCGCGGCGTTGATCTGCGCCTGGTCGTAAATCACATCAATTTCGTTGTTGATCAACACAATCGAACGTTGCAGTTGTTTGAGCGGGTAGGTCAGATCCGGGAAGGTTCCGTCGAGTAAGGATTTTGGAACGAGTGGAGTAGGGTGCTCAGGTGCGGGCAATAGTTGGGGTAGTAGAGAATTCAAAAACTCTATACTCGCTTCAGGGATTTTTGGCGAATTAATTAGCACCGTCGCGACAGCCGAAATTTGCGAAGATAGCATGTGATTTTGCATCACGATATTATTGAGTTCGATCACGTGCCACTGTCTCGATTTTGGTTCAAGCATCATGCGATAAAACGCTTCGGCGAAGTTGGCTAGCGCTACATGTACATTTTTTCGGGCTAAGCGTAAATTGAAGTCTGCGCGTTTAAGTTCGAACGCAGAGGCGCGCGCTTCGTGCGCCTGTATTTGAGCCAGCGCAGCACGTAGGTATTCTCGATTAGCTGAAATGGCGGCACGCATCAACGATGGCATGAACTGTGCCTCCCACCAGGGCAGTACGTAGCTGCAGGCAAACGCGATCGCTGAACCCAAAAAGGTATCAAGCGCACGATCAGCGATGATTGTTGTGGCGCCCGGGTCAAGAAAGTTAAACGCGAGTAGCACGGCGTTTGTGTTGAAGGCCGAGGCCACGAGGTAATTGATCTGCAACATGCTGCCACCAATGATGGTTGAAAGCACCATCGCTGCAAACAGCCACGTCTCGTGCTGTGTGGTGTACAAAATACCAAAGGCAAGCCCACAGCCTAACAAGGTGCCGAACAATCGCCAACCGTTGCGTTGGCGCGTCAGTGCAAAGCCTGGCTTCATGATGATGAGTACGGTCAGCAAGATCCAATAGCCCTGGCGGGCCAGCGCCGGGATCAGCGCCGATAGGGCAAGCGCGATACCCGCGGCCAGTGTGACACGCAACGCGTAGCGGCAAAAAGGTGAGTCAAGGCGTAAATTACTTGTGATCAAGCGTGGTCGGTATTGCTGACGCGATAAAAACTGGGTAAGTGAGCGATCAATTTTGACGGCATCCAGCAGTTGAGCATGGCTATCGGGTCGCGTCGCCACAATCATACGATCGATTATTTTTGCGCTATTACGCAAGCGACGCAAAATTTCAATACATAAGGAATAGAGCTCAGGGTCACGCTGCGGCAACCCATCGGCGTGCATTTGCTGAATTTCAAACTCAAGTGCGCGCAACTCTGCTTTGACGCTGCTACGCTGTGTCGCGGTGTTTTCACGTGCGACGGCTAGCGCAATCCGCTGAAGATCACTCGCCATTTTATGCAGTGCGTCGCGCATGAACAGCAGGGCGTCTGTCCCCTCTAGTTTTTGCCTTAAAAAAGCATAGTCGGTACGTGTGGCGACCAGCAGATCAAGAATCGCAATCATTTCAACGAACAGGTTCCAAAGCATCACGCGGTTTGAGTCGCTCTGTGCCTTTGGGGTTGCCAGGCCGCGTAACACCATGTCGCGCGCGGCCTGATGCTTATCTGTCATGTCGGCCTGACAAACAATGAGCTTGCGGTAGTTTTCTTCAAGGTTACGATCAAGGTCGTACATGTCCGCGCGTCGCGCAATGTAGTCGGCAGTGGCAAATAGGGCGACTGACAGTGCTTGCTCTTTTTCGCGCAGTTGCATCACCCGGCTAACTGAGTAACTAAATAGTGTGTAAAACAACCCGCCACCTAAAGAGGTCAGCGCGTGTACCCAGACTTCTTGCGTCGAGAGAGCGTTGTGCAACGTGACAGTCATGAGCAACAAACAGGCAAAGCCGATTTGTCCGCCCTTTTTGCCATAGACGGCCAGCATCGAAAAGGCAAAACATTGCCCCATTACAACAACCCAGATTAAGAGCGGATGAGAAGACGCTAGCCCGGTTAGGGCGACGGTTAAGGTGCTTAAGGCCGTGCCTCCTAGCATTTCGCGTGCCCGATGCTCGTGAGGGCCCGGTTGATCGATAAAGGCGACGCAAAGTGCGCCAAAGGTCGCGATGAGGCCGCTGGCATACCAGCCAAATATCCCGCCTAAAACGGCAATTGGCAGCAAAATCCCAGCCGCACGCCTGACACCACTATAAAAGTGGTGGCTAAATAAAAAGCGTTGCAAAGGGCCGTAGGCTAAATCCATAGCGAAGATGGGGTTTGAGGGCTGTCAGCTATGGTTAGAGGGTATCGCAATTTGCGCTGCGGCGCACAACGGGTTACAGTTATCGGCTCGCACCTCTAAGCTCACCGCTTTTTGGTGCAATGGCTTTTAGTTTGGGTCACCGCTCAAACGCTCTTGCCATCTAAACTTTTGCTGCTTTCCCTGCCACAAGCTGCGGCAAGCGCTTCCGTTTCGATCCAGTGCACCCCTGTTGGGTGCGTGCAAAGCCTGATGGCGAATGCGCGGCAGATTGGCAAGGTGTCCGGGTGGCTAGGCTCCGTGAGTCTAAAAGCGTCGGATCATGTTGCTGAACATGTAGCGGTTCAGCGTTTCTCTTATAACGAGGATGCAATCAGATGGGCGATGCCGGTAATGAAAGGAATGAACTCATGGAACTCAATGGCGCAGACATCGTCGTGCGTTGCTTGGCTGACGAAGGCGTAGAACACGTTTTTGGTTACCCTGGTGGCGCAGTCTTATACATCTACGACGCAATCTACAAGCAAGACAAATTTCAGCATATTCTGGTGCGACACGAGCAAGCTGCCGTGCACGCTGCCGATGCGTATTCACGTTCGTCCAATAAGGTCGGTGTGTGCTTAGTGACCAGTGGCCCAGGCGTCACAAATGCCGTCACGGGCATTGCTACGGCCTACATGGATTCGATTCCAATGGTCATTATCAGCGGTCAGGTGCCCACGCACGCGATCGGTGAAGATGCCTTTCAAGAATGCGACACCGTGGGCATCACACGCCCTTGCGTCAAACATAACTTTTTAGTGCGCGACATTAAAGACTTGGCCGACACCATGCGCAAGGCGTTTTATATCGCTCGCACCGGACGTCCTGGCCCCGTACTGGTAGATATCCCTAAAGACATCACAGCCGCGCACTGCAAGTACACCGCCGCTAAGGGCGAGCCCGTGCTGCGTTCGTATGCGCCGGTGGTGAAAGGCCACCAAGGTCAGATTAAAAAAGCGGTACAGATGTTATTGCAGGCCGAGCGCCCCATGATTTATAGCGGCGGCGGTGCGATTTTGTCTGATGCGTCGGCTGAACTGTATGACTTTGTGAAGTTAATCGGGGCACCGTGTACCAACACCTTGATGGGGTTGGGGGCGTTTCCGTTTTCAGATCAGCAGTTTGTGGGCATGCCTGGCATGCATGGCACCTACGAAGCCAATATGGCAATGCAGCACAGCGACGTGTTGATTGCGGTGGGCGCTCGGTTTGACGATCGTGTGATCGGAAACCCAAAGCACTTTGCGCAAAACGCACGTAAGATCATTCATATCGACATCGATCCTTCTTCGATCTCAAAGCGTGTCAAGGTCGATGTGCCGATTGTGGGTAACATCAAAGACGTTTTGGTAGATTTGATCGCACAATACAAAACGGCCGCAGCTGAAACTCGCCAAAACACTGATGCGTTAGCCAAATGGTGGCAACAGGTGCAAGTGTGGCGCGGCAAAGAGTGCATGAAGTACGCCGGTTCAACAGAGGTCATCAAGCCCCAGTCGGTGGTGCAAAAGCTTTGGGAAGTCACCGAGGGTGATGCCTACGTGACCTCTGATGTCGGTCAGCATCAAATGTGGGCAGCGCAGTATTACGGCTTTAATAAGCCGCGCCGTTGGATCAATTCAGGTGGCTTGGGTACGATGGGTGTGGGCTTACCTTATGCGATGGGCGTGCAAATGGCGAACCCAGACGCAACCGTGGCATGCATTACGGGCGAAGGCTCGATTCAGATGAACATCCAAGAGTTGTCAACCTGCCGCCAATACCACCTAACGCCTAAGATCCTTTGCCTGAACAATCGCTACCTAGGCATGGTACGTCAGTGGCAGCAAATCGATTACTCGTCTCGCTACGCCGAGTCATACATGGATGCGTT
>JBIIWK010000010.1:0-23111 GCA_044338955.1 Burkholderiaceae bacterium | reverse complement strand
GTGTATGCATTTAAAAGGCTCGCAGACGTATCTGAATTAGGCAAACGCTTAACCGTAATGCACCATTCAATAAAAAATCAGGAGATCTATATGAACGACGTTTCCCCAATCATGATGAGCAGTGCAGCCAAAATCCCGCCTGGCCCATTAAAAGCTCGAGTAAGTGCGCAAGAATGGCAGACACGTGTTGAGTTGGCTGCCTGCTACCGCCTAGTGGCGCTTTACGGTATGACCGACATGATTGCGAATCATATTTCAGCGATGGTGCCGGGTGAGCCCAATCACTATCTGATCAACCCTTACGGTTTGCTGTACACAGAAATTACAGCTTCGAGTCTGATCAAAATTGACATCGACGGAAATATTGTTGATCGCCCGAATGAAGACTATGGCATCAACCGTACGGGCTTTGTGATCCATAGCGCAATACATTCTGCCCGCCCCGATGCGGCTTGTATTATTCATACGCACACGCGTGCGGGTATGACGGTCTCGACGCTCAAGTGTGGGTTGCTGCCACTGACACAGACTGCGACACGGTTTGCGAAGGTTGCCTATCACCACTTTGAAGGAATCTCAGTAGACTTGTCAGAGCAAAAGAGTTTGCAACGTGACTTAGGCGATGCAGAGGTGATGATTTTGCATAACCATGGGTTGTTAGCGTTGGGGCCCTCGATCCCTGAGGCGTTTAACAGCATCTATCGACTTGAGCTTGCGTGTAAGGTTCAGGTCGACGCGATGGCCTGCAATGCCGAATTGATTATCCCGCCTGCAGATGTGGTGGCAAAAGCCAATGCCCAATGGAACCCAAGTGTGACGCGCCGTTACGGTGTTCTTGAATGGCCTGCAATGCTGCGTCAACTAGACAAGACCGACGGTAGTTATAAAGATTAAGTAGAGCGCAGCAGAATCGAGTTGACAGAAATCCTCGATTTGAGCGAAACTTTGTCCGGACAAACAAATAAACCGGACAAATAGGCAAGCCATGGAAATTAAGACTGTTGGCCACAAGCGTTATCAAACTAGCTATGGCCGTTATCTCGAAGATTTTGAATTGGGGGCAGTCTACGAGCACCGGCCCGGCCGCACGGTGACCGATGCCGACAATATTCATTTTTCGTTGCTCACGATGAATTTTCATCCGATGCATTGCGATGCAGCCTTTGCTGAAAAAAGCGAATTTGGAAAATTGCTTGTCAGCAGTGGGCTTACCCTTGCGATTGTCTTGGGGATGACTGTCAACGATATCAGCGCCAAGGCGGTTGCAAATCTTGGTTGGAAAGAAATTAATTTGACAGCGCCGGTCTTTGCTGGCGATACACTTTACGCTGAATCTGAAGTGCTTGAAATTCGCGAATCAAAGAGTCGCCCGACCCAAGGGATTGTGACTGTTAAAACACGGGCGTTTAATCAGAACGGGGTTGAGATCATGAACTTCATTCGTTCTGCCCTTGTGTCAAAACGTGGTCATGGTGTGGGTGACTAAACCGATCGTGGCTCGCAAGCGAAACCGGCTTGATGAACGGGTCACACTATAAAAGTAATGAACCAAGATATTTGGTGGCTAGTGTTTTAAAAGATACCGCGCAAAGATGTTTAAGGGCTAGTGTTTTAAAAATTAACGAGACATAGATGTTTCATGTCTCGAATTTCAATTAAAAATAACGAGACAAACATGCAAATTCTAAGACAAGCCGTTTTGGCCATGAGCGCAGTAGTTTTGACGTTGATTGCCTCCACGAGTTATGCGCAGTATCCAGAAAATCCAGTCAAAATGATCGTTGGATTTCCGCCGGGGCAGGCGACTGATGTAGTCGCACGTTATATGGCGCAAAAGTTTGCCGATAATCTGCCAGGCTCGAGTTTTATCGTCGACAACCGCGCTGGCGCCTCTGGCATTTTAGGTAGTCGAATCGTCGCGGCAGCGGTCCCTGATGGGTTGACGCTGATGATGGGCTCGAGCGCAACGCTTGCAGTAAACCCCGCGTTGTACAAAGATCTACCCTATGACGTGTTGCGTGATTTTGCGCCAATCAGTTTGATTGCAATCGTGCCGCAGTATCTTGTGGTGAATGTTGATCTGCCGGTTAAGACGGTAAAAGATTTGGTTGCACTCGCTAAGAAGAATCCGGGTCAAATCAATTACGGCTCAGGCGGCAGTGGTGTGACGAACCATCTCATCATGGAGCTGTTTAAACAGGCGTCTGATACGGATATGACGCATGTGCCTTATAAAGGTGGGCCTGCCGCGTTGACCGATCTGATGGCTGGGCGCATTTCGGCGATGTTTGAAACCGGTCCTGGCGCGATCCCCCACATTCAATCGGGTCGTTTGCGTGCGATTGCTGTCTCAAGTGCGCAGCGTGCGGCTGCAACGCCTGACATCCCTACCGTAGCCGAGTCGGGCTATCCAGGCTTTCAGGCGGTAGCCTGGATTGGTTTGGTGGCACCGGCCAAGACCCCCGAGTCTGTCATCAATACGTTGTCGAAAATATCGATGAGCGCGTTGCGTGAAAAAGAATTTGCGGCCAAGTTGGCGGCTTTAGGTGCTGTGCCTGTTGGTAATTCACCAAGTGAATTTCGCAGTTTCATTGAAGAAGAGCTTAAGCGCTGGGCTATTGCCGTGAAGCTCTCTGGTGCAAAAGTTGATTAGGCCAAGCCGTAACAATTAAGCTATCAGCGTGCTTGGTCAAAGACTAAGACAACGACCAGACAAGCTGACTCACTGAAGTAAGAAATTGACACAACAAGCATGCTTAGCCCAAGGCTAAGACATTGACACTGACACAATAAACGTGAACCACACGAGAGCAAGACAATGACACAACAACATACTTCACCAGCAGCAGGCCAAGCCATTTCAGAGCAACTTGCAAGCTTTGCGGTCAATTTTAAAGCGAGTGATATTCCGGCTTCGGTTCTCGAACGTGCCAAGCTTTTGATGCTAGATGCTTTTGGAATCGCAGTGGCGTCGCACGGCTACGACTTCTCAAAGCGCGCCATGGCAGCAATCAGCGAATTGAACTCTGGAGGTCGCTCGGTTGTCTTGGGATCTGACAAGCGGTTTGATCTTCGAAACTCAATTCTCATGAACGGTATCTTGATCCACGGGCTGGATTACGACGATACACACGCGCAAGGTGTGATTCATGCCACCACTTCAACTTTACCCACGGCTCTTGCAATGGCCGCTCACCACAATAAAAGCGGAGAAGATTTATTGACTGCGTTTGTATTGGGCGTTGAGATTGCGACAAGGCTGGGATCCGTTGCTAAAGGTGGGTTTCATCAAATCGGTTTTCATCCCACTGGCCTGATCGGCACCTTCGGTTGCACAATGGCTTCTGGTTGGTTGTTGGGGCTTAACGAGAGGCAGTTCATTGACGCGCAGGGCCTTGCGTTGTCGGTGGCTTCGGGTAGCTTAGAGTTCTTGAATGATGGTGCCTGGAACAAACGCATGCACCCAGGTTGGGCTGGCTATGCGGGTGTGACGGCTGCAACGCTGGGGCGTCATGGTTATACCGGTACCCGCTTAGCGTACGAGGGTCGTTTTGGTCTCTATGCAAGCCACTTGGTGGGCCGCGATGACTACGATTTAAATTTGGCCACGCAGGATCTTGGTCGAGTTTGGGAGCTTGACCGAGTCTCCGTTAAACCGTTGCCCGCTTGCCATTTCACGCATGCGGCGGTCGATGCCGCCACGCGCATCTATGAACAAGGTATTCGCGCTGAGCAGATTAAGCGGATCAAGGTGCTTGTGCCGGCCGAAGTGGTCAAGACAGTGTGCGAGCCCGAAGAGGCCAAACGCATACCGGCCAACTCTTATGAGGCACAGTTCAGCATTCCTTATTTAGTGGGTACAGCACTATTAAAAGGGCGTCTGACACTTGATGATATTGATGAGCCCGCATTGTCAGATCCAAACGTGCTTGCGCTTGCCGCACTCACCGATTACGCGGTCGATCCGAACAGTCAGTTTCCAAAATACTTTGATGGTGAGGTGGTCGTAGAGTTGAAAGACGGACGAGTGATTCGCGAGCGCGAAGCGATGAATCGGGGCTCGGTCGATCGTCCGCTCACAGAGCAAGACATCGTGACGAAGTATCGCGATAACGCCGCCCGACAAGTGTCGGCAGCGCGCAGCCTTGAAATAGAAAAGCAGGTGTTGAATCTTGACAAAGTCTCGGCGCGTGACTTGGCGCAATGTCTTGGCCGTCTAGAGTGACTTGCACATGAACGTTTGACCGTAGGGCGACCGATAAAAACATGGTGGCCAGCTGATGCCTCTAAGAGAAGATTTTTTCTAGCTGATGCGTCTGTGGTTTTCTTAACTAAATCGATATAGATAGATCGTTATTTTTAGCGCAGTAATGGAGATAAATACATGAGCACCCAAGACGCAGGCCAAGAGCAACTTATTCTGGATATGGTTGATCGCTTTTTAGAAAAAGAGGTCAAGCCCTTTGCTTGGCAACTCGAGCACGATGATGAGTATCCCGCCGAGATTGTCGAAAAAATGAAAGAGATGGGTTTGTTTGGCTGCTTAATTGCACCGGAGTATGGTGGACTCGGCTTATCGACTGTGACCTACGCAAAGATCATCGAACATATTTCTGTCGTGTGGATGTCAGTATCTGGCATTATTAATTCGCACGTGATTATGGCAAATGCACTGCAACGCAATGGTACGGAGGCTCAAAAGCGAGCGTTTTTACCTCGCTTTGCAACGGGTGAGTTACGTGGGGGTATTGCGTTGACTGAACCTGACTGTGGCACGGATCTTCAGGCAATCATCACGACAGCGGTGCGCGATGGCGACGACTACATCATCAATGGCAACAAGATGTGGATCTCGAATGGTATTTATGGCAATTGTTTTGCGGTATTGGTGAAAACAGATATGAAAGCGAGCCCTCGCCATAAAGGGATGAGTTTATTTATTGTTGAAAAAAGTGAAGCGTTTCGCGCCAGCCGAAAGCTCGAAAAACTTGGCTATAAAGGGATCGATTCGGCTGAGCTTGTCTTTGATCAGTGCCGCGTGCCCGCCAATCAGTTGATTGGCGAAAAAGAAGGTAAGGGCTTGCAGATGATTCTGAATGGGCTTGAATTGGGTCGGATTAACGTTGCTGCGCGTGGTGTGGGAGTCGCACAGGCGGCGCAAAACGAAGCGGTTAAGTATTCACAACAACGTAAAACGTTTGGCAAGCAGATTTGCGAGCATCAGGCGATCCAACTCAAGCTAGGAGATATGGCGACGCGTACCGAGGCCTCAAGGCTGTTAACGATGCGCGCGGCCGAGGCCTACGACCGTGGCGAGCGCTGCGATATGGAGGCGGGTATGGCGAAGCTGTTTGCTACCGAGTCGGCCCTTGAAAACAGCATGGAGGCGATGCGTATCCATGGCGGCTATGGTTACTCAAAAGAGTATCTCGTTGAGCGGTTTTATCGCGATGCGCCGCTGTTGACGATTGGCGAGGGCACCAACGAGATGCAACGCATCATCATTGCGAAACAATTGATCGCACGGAATCCAATATGAGCTTGCCCTTACAAGGAATGCGCATTCTGGCCATCGAGCAATATGGTGCAGGGCCTTTTTCAACGCAACACCTCGCTGATTTAGGCGCAGAGGTGATTAAGATCGAAAACCCTCATGATGGCGGTGATGTGGGGCGGGCGGTCGGACCTCATTACTTTGGTCCGGGCGATAGCCATTTCTATCAAGCGTTTAATCGCAATAAAAAAAGCGTCAGGCTTGACCTGAAGCAGGATGCAGGCCGAGAGGTGCTGCACAAATTACTTGAGCACGCCGACGCGGTGTTTAATAACCTGCGCGGCGATCTACCGGCGAAGCTGGGCCTGACTTATGACGCACTTAAGCACATACGTAAAGATATTGTGTGCGTGCACTTGTCTGCTTACGGCCGAGATGGTGAGCGCGCCAATTGGCCAGGCTATGATTATCTGATGCAAGCTGAGGCAGGTTATTTGTCTTTGACGGGCGAACCCGATGGGCCACCCTCAAGATTTGGCTTGTCGATGATTGATCTGATGACGGGTACGACCGCCGCGCTGGGTTTAGTGTCAGCCGTTTTAGGTGCTAGGCAAACGGGTGTGGGTCGCGACGTGGATTGCAGTCTGTTTGATGTCGCCATGCATAACCTTGCGTACCTGGCGACCTGGTATTTAAACGGTTCGCACATGACGGGCAGAGCACCGCGTTCTGGCCACCCTTCGTTGGTACCGAGTCAGCTTTATCCAACCAAAGATGGTTGGATCTTTATTATGTGTAATAAAGAAAAATTCTGGCCGATTTTAGCGACTGAACTGGGTAAGCCAGAGTGGGCAACGCGTGTTGAATATAGCTCATACAAAAATCGCTTAGAGAATCGCGAGCAATTTAATGCTGATATTGATAGCGTCACAGTGACTGATACAACCGCAAACTGGATGAAGAAATTTGCAGGAAAAGTACCTGCGTCGCCGGTATATGACGTTGCGCAAGCGCTTGATAATCCATTTGTACACTCTCGACAGGGCGTGGTCACAACGCGTACGCCCGAAGGTAAAGAGATCTTGGGCGTGGCCTCGCCGCTTCGCTGTAGTGGCGACGCAGCACCGCTGCGCGCTGCGCCGGCAATGGGTGCAGATACCGACGCACTTTTGACCCAAGCGGGTTTCTCTGAGCAACAAATTGCTTTTTTGCGTGAGCATGCAGTCATATGAGTCAATATCATTTTGAAGGATTTAGCTCAGGGCCACGCTATGCTCAGTTAGCTAAAACCCTGTTAAATGAAATTCATTCAAAGCGTTATCTTGTGGGTGATTTATTGCCCACAGAATTTGAACTCTGTGCACAGTTTGGCGTCTCGCGCTTTACGGTGCGAGAGGCTGTCAAGCAACTGGTTCAACAAGGCTTAGTGGTGCGTCAACCAGGTGTGGGCAGCCGTGTAGTGGCCCAAGCCCCCTCTGGGCAATATACCCAGACCATGTCCGCAATCACCGATTTACGCCAATACGCAAGCGAGACCACTTTGCAGATTGCTAAAACCAATCTTCAAGGGATCAATGCCGAGCAAGCAACGCTTTTAGGTACAGCCGAAGGTGAAACGTGGCTACATATTCAGGGCTTACGCTACATCGCGGGGCAAGCCTTGCCCCTTTGTCTGACAGACGTGTATGTTGCACCCCGCTTTCGTTCACTTGCTGGGGTGAGTGGACGTATGACGCAGCCCTTGTACCAACTGATCGAAAAGCAGTTTGACTGCCGAATTAAAGCTGTTCAGCAAGAATTACGTGCAATGCTTTTGCCCGCAGCGCTTGCTAAGCGCTTGATTGCGCCAGCGCGAAGTGCTGGGTTGTGGATTGCCAGGCGGTACATGGATGAGCGCGACGAACTAGTTGAGTTGGCAGTAAGCGTGCATCCGGCAGATCGCTTTAGTTATCGTGAAGCGTTTCGTCGAGAATGGCACCCAGTTGAGCGCGCTGCCTAAGCGCAGAAAATTAGAGCGGCTCTGATAACCCATTTGATTCTTTGACGTATCGTAAACCTCTAAATAATATTAGAGCCTGAAAGACGGTAGACCGCCTCGGTCAAGTCGACCTCTTAAACAAAGTAGACTCTTCAAGCAAAACAGTGCTATTTGCGCTAAGCTTTTCATCAGTCACCCTAAAGCCTCATCCAGAGTTTGGAGAATCCTTCAATGAAACTAGCCAGCTATCTCGTCAACGGTCAATCGCATTACGGTGTGATTCAGCCCAATGGCGATGTGATCGACCTTTCGACAAAAATTGGTCAAGAATACGCAAGCTTGTTGCAGCTGGTTCAAAAAAATGGTTTTGAGGCAGCGCGAGCCGTTGTTACGTCAGCCGCCCAAGCGGACCGTAGCGAAGCGAGCCTGCAGTATTTGCCACTGTTTGTTGAACCTGTGACCATGCACTGTATTGGATTAAATTATGCTGCGCATGCTGCAGAGGCAGGCCATAAGCTCCCTGAGTTTCCGCGCACGTTTGTGAAGATCCCCGCTGCAATCGTGGCCCACGGTGAGTTGCTTGAAAAGCCAACCTTATCGCCTGAATTCGATTTTGAGGGCGAGTTGGCTGTTGTGCTGAACAAGACCGCACGTAATGTTGCGGCTGCCGATGCCCTCAGTTACGTTGCGGGCTACACCTGTTTTATGGACGGTTCAGTGCGTGATTATCAGTTTCAGCGCACGCTCGATCAAGGTAAAAATTTCTTTCGCTCAAGTTCGATTGGCCCTGCCTTGGTGACCCCAGACGAAGTTGGCCCTCTTGAGAACTTATCGCTTACGACTTTGGTGTCGGGCGAGTCGATGCAGCATGCCTCATTTTCAACGATGATTTTTTCGGTGGCAAAGCTGATTGAGTACATGTCTAGCGTGACAGAACTGCGAGCAGGCGATGTCATTGCAACGGGCACGCCAGAAGGCGTTGGCTTTAGTCGTAAGCCACCGAGATTCTTAAAGTCGGGTGATACGGTCGAGGTTATCATTGACCGCGTCGGGACGTTGAAAAATATCGTTGGTTGATACGCCTGCGGCTTGTCGACCCAAAGAACTTTAGCGGGCTGGCATCGCCAAGATATCCCAGTGTCCAACAGTGCAGTGCTGCGCAGTCAAGCGCGCAGCTAGCCATTCATCAATCTCTTGATGAGTCAGCAAGCCAGTTTCACGCACGGCGGCGGCGCTACCCGTTGCCAAGGCCTGCATGAACGCAGCCTCGGTTTGGTCGATTTGCCAAGGGCTCGGCGCTAACATCACTTGAAATCCGCGCGCGGCCAATTCGCGCTGCATGATGGCGGCGGCGTCTGGGCCCGCGGCTACACCAAACCCTTTGTCGGTTTTTTGATGCGCATGAAAAGCCTTCAAGATTGAAACGTCGGCAGTATGCGCTGGTAGCCATTGTTCGACGCCATCGTAGGTCAGTACTGTGTATAGCGGCACCCGTAGTGCTTGGCAAAAACGGATCAGCCATGGCTCGGCGACCAGATCAAAAAATGCAGCGGCGGTAATCAGATCTGCCGGCCATGCCAGCACACGTTCAATATTTTGTGCAAGATCAACTTGTGCGAACTCGATTTCAATTGTTTTAGTGGCTTTGCGAATCGTCAGTTTGGCGTCGTTGCTGATAACGTGGTCTGCCCAAGCCGCCAGCGCCGCGCGTGCGGCTGTCAGCAGTAAGGGGTCGTAGTCCACTAAGGTCCAGTGTTGTTGCTCTGGCATTCTTAGCGCCAGTGCGCGTAGGTTTGATCCCGAGCCGCAGCCCAGGTCAATCAAGCGAACGGTGCGGTGTTCGGTACGCGCCAAAATCGCAAGTTGTTCGCAAATATTATTTTGTAAGGCTTGATCGCGCGCGCGGTGATCCGCAGGTTCGCGTAAAGCCAGCCACTCAGCTGAAAAACCAGTCATCGTTATCTCGGTAAAGTCTCGCCGCTAAGAAAGTTCCCTGCAGCATCTGAAAATTGCTCTTTCACCAGCTCTGTAAAACGACCACCTTGCGCGTAAAGTTCGTCAAAGGATCCGGCTTCAACAATACTGCCGTGATCCATCACCAAAATTTGATCGGCTTTACGAATAGTCGCTAATCGGTGAGCAATGACGAGTGTGCTGCGATCTTTAGTCACCGCATCAAGCGCTTGCAATAGTTTCGTTTCGGTCGCGCTATCTAGGGCGCTGGTGGCTTCGTCCAAAATTAAAATTGGCGGATTTTTTAACAGTACGCGCGCGATCGATAAGCGTTGGCGCTCGCCGCCTGACAGCGCGCGACCGCGCTCGCCGATTTTTGTATCGAAGCTCTGTGGATGCTGCAAAATGAAGTCGAGCGCTTGTGCGCTTGCGCAAGCTTGGCGCAACTGCGCCTCGGTCGCGTCTGGCAAGCCAACTTTGAGATTGTCTGCGATCGAGCGATTAAATAGCAGCGCTTCTTGAAACACTACACCAATGTTGCTGCGTAACGCTCCAAGTTTTAGATCACGAATGTCGTGACCATCGACAGTGATACGACCTGACTGTGGATCAAAGGCGCGATACAACAGGCTAAGGGCGGTGGATTTTCCAGCGCCCGAGGCGCCCACTAAAGCAATGGTCGACCCCGGCTTTAGCGTAAAGCTTAAATCCCTGACGGCAGGATGTTTTTTGTCGTATGCAAAGGTGACGTTTTCAAATGCAATGGCACCGCGCACTCTACCTGGGTCGATCGCGTGAGGTGCATCGTGTATCGATGACTCGGTATCCAGAATGTGAAAAAATTCTTGCAGACGAGGTGCTTCCATCGCCAGGCGATGTACAAATCCGACAATCTGCTCAAGTCGCATAATCACCATCCCTGAAAATGAGATGAAGGTCACGATGGCGCCCACGGTCGTCAGGCCTTTTGTGAAGAGCCATGCACCCAGGGCGACGATACACAAAATACTCAACGTGGTCGAAGAGCGCGTTAGCACGTTCACGAGCGCCCACCAAGACAGCACCGGCATTTGGGCACCTAAGACGCGCTGGCTAATGTCTTTGAGTGCGCTGACCTCGTGTTCAATACGGGCAAAGCTTTGTACTAGCGCAATGTTGCCCAAGGTGTCTGACGCTTGTTCCGCTAAATCCGAGTGATGTCCCTCAACTTGTTGCTGAAGCGCCTGTGTCTTGCGCAAAATAAAATGTGTCAGTCCGACAAAGATGATGCAGAGCACGATGAGCACAAGCGCGAGTCGCCAGTTTATATAAAGTGCGACCGGCACCAAAACAATGAGCGAGACCGCCGCCGCCAGGTGATCTCTGAAAAAGCTCAGCCAAAGCCACCACAGAGCATCTGTACCTTGCAGCATCGTTTTCATCAACCGGCCAGAGTGGGTGTCGGCTTGCTGGGCGAGCGGTAATTGCAAAACATGTTCGAAATAGTCGCGCAACACCAGGTGTCTGCGTCGATGCGACAGGCGATCTGCGAAGAGTGCAATCACCGCACCACAAGAAATGGTAAATAAACCAAAACCAACCCAGGTGAATAGCAACGGACCCAACGCGGGCCAGATGCCAGCGGGGTCGTCAAGTGAGGCACGCGATAGCGTATCGATGACCAGACCAAATAAAATAGGCTCGGCAAACATGGCCATCGCAAGGACGACGTTTGCGACAGCGAGCGACCAGCCGAGCTGGCGGTCTGATCCCAGCATTGTTAATACGCGGGTGTACAGCGCAATGAATTTGACGGGGGTCTGCGACTGACTAGGATTAGTCATGTTTGGTGGCCGTCGGAGGGCTGGCTTTATAGCGTAAAACCTCAAGGTCAAGAGGCCGCAAGGCTGCGGGGGGTGCGATTTCTTCAGGCAAACTGACGAGTTGCCAACGCATGAGTAAGCGACCAAAACTTGGCCATGACGTCAGCACGGCGATTGGGATCGATAACAGCAGGCCGCTGCCCAAAATGAGTGCGTAGGGCAAACTCGTTGGATGGGTGAACCAAACGGCGCTGCTCAGGCAAAGACCCAAAAGGGTATGTGGCCAAAATTGACGCAAGGCAATGCCCAAGGGTACTGAATGATCATCACGCGTTTGCCCAGTCCAGCCTGATTTTTTTCCAAACAGTAAACCAGTGATAAAGATGGTGTGAT
Source organism: Burkholderiaceae bacterium (assembly GCA_044338955.1). GTDB lineage: Bacteria > Pseudomonadota > Gammaproteobacteria > Burkholderiales > Burkholderiaceae_B > Zwartia. Next base: position 11,491 of record JBIIWK010000010.1, on the reverse strand, counting down.
TGAGCCAAGTGATGGGCGTCATCAACAGCGAAAAAATCATTTCAAAGGTGAAGCTCGTAGCAAAGCGTAGACCACCACCGAAGCGCTTACGCTCGCTCGGGCGCAGCATGACTTCAAGAGCCCCTGCGATTTTAGGCAGGTACCACATCAGCAAGGTGATGCTGAGCAGAGTGAGGCCGAGCCCCGCGTGCATGAATGCATCAGGGGTGGGTGCTAGGCATAAAAGTAAGACCGACAGAAGTAAGAGGGCGATCCAGGCGGGCGAGCTTAAGAACATCAAGATTGCAATACATAATTGATAACGGCTCAAGAACTTTAGGCCGGGCAGAGTTAACAGATGCACGTATTGCAGATTGCCCTCGCACCAGCGCAAGTCGCGGCGAATGTATTCGATTAAGGTCGGTGGATTTTCTTCCCAGCTTTCATCCTCTTGAGGGATGACGCGCACCTCGAAGCCCGCCCGGCGCATGAGTACGGCTTCGACTTGATCGTGGCTCAGTATGTGTCTGGGTGCGCCTTTGTGATCGGGTAGCTGGGGCAGGTCACAGTGTTCGATAAACGGTTTGATACGAATCGCCGCATTGTGTCCCCAGTAAGGGCCACAGTCTGCCTGCCACCAGGCCGAGCCTATGGTGTAGGGCCGCATCCCTAAGCGCATACCAAACTGAAACAGCCGAGTAAAACCGCTGGTAGAGGGCAGACCAACCACCAGCCCTTGCAAAATTCCGAGCGTTGGGTTGGCTTGCATGATGCGCACTAAGCGCAAGATGGCACGACCTGTCATAAAGCTATCTGCATCTAGGGTCACGACGAATTCATGTAGATGCCCCCAGCGCGCGCAGAAGTCTGCGATGTTGCCGGCTTTATATCCTTGGTTGTCGGTGCGTCGTCGGTAGGTCAGCGCAATGCGATCAGCCCAGCGTGTAGTCATCGCAGCAAAGCACTGTTGCTCTTGTTGTGCAATGAGTTCGTCGTTGGTATCACTGAGTACGTAGACATGCAATTGTTGACCAAAGCCCGTAGTGGCTAAGCTTTGCATCATCGCTTCAAGGTTACGTTCGAGGCGTGTGGGGGTTTCGTTGCGAATGCAAAGCACAACGGCGGTAGACGAAGTGATGGGATCGGTCATGCGTGCGCGCGTGCTAAGCGGCAGCACAATGGCGAGGGGGTCGCGCGCCAGCAGGCTGATTAAAAAACCTATGCTTGAGTTCCAGAAGCCAACGACAGTCCAGGGCAGCGTGATGGCAAATAACACCAGCAGGGTACAGGTACCCCACACACTCACTGCGGGGCTCAGTGCGGCGTACATGAGGCCGAGCATCGCTGCAAAACTAAACGCAGCGAGCGATCCAAATAAAATTCTTCTGACTGTTAGCATGGGCTTGGATAAACGGATTTTAATGATTTCAGAATCAAGGCCTTTGACTCACTTATACTGTGTACAAACGCTCGCGCAGTATAGGGCAGAGCGCTCGCGGTGCTCACAATACGTCCGAAATTCCTCTGTGTTTGAGGAAACGGCATGACAGAAGAGGATTTTACGTGGCAAGCTCGGCATTTGATTCACCAGCAGCCGTCGAGGCGCAAGCCCTTTGGTATATGTCTGCTGGGGTTGCAGCATTGCAGGGCGAGGCCTTGTCCGCGCCAGGGGCTAAGCAAATCAGAGTGCGTACGCTTTTTAGTGCGTTGAGCCGAGGCACTGAGTCGTTAGTGTTTGCAGGCAAAGTCCCCGAAGCTGAGTACACGCGCATGCGCGCACCCTTTATGGGCGGCGACTTTCCGTTTCCGGTCAAATATGGTTATGCCTCAGTGGGTCTTGTGCAAAGTGGCCCACCCGAACTGCTCAACCGCCAAGTTTTTAGCTTGAGTCCTCACCAAGATTATTTTAATTTGGCCGCCGATGCTGTGACGATTATTCCCGAGGGGGTGACCCCCCAACGTGCCGTGTTAGCGGCAAACATGGAAACCGCGCTGAACGCGGTGTGGGATGCGGCACCAGGTCCGGGCGATCGAATCGCTGTGGTGGGCGGTGGTGTTTTAGGTTGTTTGGTCGCTTTTTTGTGTGGTCATTTGCCCGGTGCAGAGGTCACGCTAGTGGATATCAATCCCCAACGCGCTGCGCTTGCCAAGCAACTGGGCATCAAATTTGCAACTGAAACTGAAGCGCCTTTGGATTGCGATCTTGTGTTTCACACCAGCGCGTCGGCCGCAGGCCTGACGACAGCGCTCAGGCTTGCGGGCGAAGAAGCCACAGTGCTTGAGTTGAGCTGGTACGGCACACAGATGGTTGGCGCGCCTTTGGGCGGCGCTTTTCATAGCAAGCAATTGCGCCTGCAATCAAGCCAGGTTGGGCATATTTCGGCGACGCGCCGGCCACGCTTCACCTACCGCCGCAGGCTAGGCGTTGCGCTTGAGCTGTTAAAAGATAACAGGCTTGACGCACTGCTTGCGCCAGCGATTGCCTTTGCCGATTTACCCAAACAATTACCCCAAATTTTAGGGCAACCAAGTGGCATTCTTTGCCAGCTGATTTATTACTCATAATTTAGGTCAACCAAGTGGCGTTTTTTGCCAGCTCATTTTATTACCCATAATTTAGGTCAACCAAGCGGCATTCTTTGCTAGCTCATTTTTTACTTTCTAGGAGTTCATTGTGTTTACAGTCGAAGTTCGCGATCACATCATGATTGCCCATTCTTTTCGCGGTCAGGTGTTTGGCCCAGCTCAAGCCTTACATGGCGCCACGTTTGTTGTTGATGCTGCGTTTATTGCTAAGACCTTAGACGCGAACGGTATCGTGGTGGATATCGGGCGTGCGCTTGATGTGCTCAAAGATACACTCAAGCCTTTGAACTATTCAAATCTGGATGATCATCCAGAGTTCAAGGGGGTAAATACCACCACTGAGTTTTTAACTAAATATATTTTCGACCAACTCGCTAACGCGGCTCGTGCGGGCACACTTGGTCGCGATGGCAAAGAGCTACACGCGATCCGCATCACGATCTCTGAATCGCATGTTGCACGCGCTTGGTACGAAGCTGCGATCTGAGCGTTTATTGTTTGAGCGACAACATGCAACGTTTGGTATTTGCGATTCCTGGTGACTTATCGACCGTGACAGGTGGCTATATCTATGACCGTCATATCGTTGAGGGCCTGCTAGCCAAGGGCTGGCAAGTGCAGGTGCTTGGGCTTGGCGAGGGGTTTCCGTACCCTGATGCTCAAACACGACAAGAGGCTTGTGCGAGCTTGCTGGCTCTTGAGGCTGGGGTGCCTTTGGTGATTGATGGCCTGGCTTTTGGTGTCTTGCCCGAGGTGGCGGCGCAGTTGCAACAACGTCACCCGTTAATCGCCTTGGTGCATCACCCACTTGCCTTCGAGACTGGGTTGAGCGCAGAGCAGTCAGCACACTTCAAAGATACCGAGCGTCGCGCGCTTGCGCACGCTACCCGTGTTGTGGTGACCAGCCCCGCCACGCTGCACGACGTTGTAGAACATTTTGCAGTGCCACGACATGCAATCGCAAGTATTCTGCCTGGTACCGATCGCGTCACGAAAGTATTTAAGTCACCAGCGCAAGGTCCCTTGCAATTGTTGTCGGTGGGGTCCGTCGTAAAACGTAAAGGCTTTGATGTGTTGCTGGCCGCCTTGGCTGAGCTCACAGACCTGTCTTGGCAGTTGACGATCGCAGGCGACTTGACGCGTGACGACCAGGCGGTTGCGCAGTTGCATCTTGACCTGGCTCGGTTTGACTTGTTAACGCGAGTGCGCGTGCTGGGGGCGGTTCACTCTGCACAATTACAGCAACTGTATGCGCAGGCCGACGTCTTTGTGCTGGCCTCTCGCTTTGAAGGCTACGGTATGGCGTATGCTGAGGCGCTTGCTCAGGGCTTGCCTGTCATCGGCACCACCGCAGGTGCAATCCCTGACACTGTGCCAGCGACTGCGGGTTTGTTGGTTGAGCCAGGTGATGTCGAGAGCTTGCTTCAAGCGTTGCGCCAAATCATGCAGGATCAAACCCTACGCCAAACTCTTGCGCGTGGGGCACTGTTGGCAGCAGCGCAGCAACCTTCGTGGGCTGATTCTGCGGCCTTGTTTGAAGAGGCGATTGAGTGTGCTTGCTCCGTTTACGCCAGAGTTGACGGCCCCTCATCGCCCTAAGAGGGCTGCCTCAGGCCGAGGGCGTGTGGGCGGTGTCGTTGACAACCACATTCACCACACCCTCTGTCAGAATGCGCTGTTCGGTTTTTAAACGAGCACGACGCGTTGAGCGGAAAGGTCGCAATCAAACAGCATCTCATCTTCAAGCGGATGAGGGTGCATTTTTATTCTGACCGCCTGATCCATGTGCTCGATGGCGGGCAGAGAAAATCCGGGGCGACCCGAGCCCATGATGATGGGCGCCACGATGACGTGCAGACGGTCGAGGCAACCTGCTTGCATGAAGCGCGAAACGGTATCTGCACCGCCTTCAATCAAAATTCGCTTCAGGCCTAGGGTGAACAAAGCTTTGAGAATATCGGCTGGTGCCAGTTGCCCGTTACGACTTGGCAGCGAGAGGACCTCTACCCCGTGCGGCGTATTGGGTTTGACCTGATCCGCCACGATGACGATACGGCGAGCACCATCGTCTAACCACACCAGTGCATCGGGCGCGAGGCGCGCCTTCGGGTCAATCACAACGCGTGCGGGGTGTGGGCCCGTGACAAGCCGTACGTTTAACCTTGGGTTGTCAGCGACCGCAGTACCCACGCCCACCACAACCGCATCGACGACCGCGCGCACCCGGTGCAAGTGGGTGAGCCCGGCAGGTCCGTTAATGTATTTTGAGTGCCCTGTGACAGTTGCGATACGGCCGTCTAAGGTCTGGCCTAATTGGCCAAGCACCATCATTGCGTCGCGTGTGCCTTTTTGTAGCGGACCAAATATGGGTGCCCACTCTGGCGGCGGTGCAACGGTCATTTTTGAAAAAGCCTCAAGCAGGCTTGACCATGAATCTTGTTGCTCGATTGCGCGCATGAGAGGGATGACGGCCTTAGGTAAGAAAAGATTTGCTTAGCAAATGGAGGGATGGTCAGTTGAAATGCTAGCGTATTTAAAGCATGGGCAACTGAAGCTAAGTCACGACGTGGAAAGGGGGCGTTTTAAAAAGATGTTACAGAATGTATCAAACTAGGTGTATTCCCCAAGACATTGCCCCGTTGGTGGCATAATTACGCATTCCGCAGCTGTTCAGCTAAGTGTAAGTTTATGCCGAAACTTTGCAGCGGTTGTCACAATCCCAATAAAAACTAACCGTTAGGCTTGACGTGTCTAAAGTAGACCCCCTGATTGAAGTTGATCGTGTTATTTCAGAACTCCGCCGCGGTGCCAGTGTGCGGATCCATCTTGGCGGGGTCAGTGTATTGATGCTTGCCGCCGAGGCCGTCAGCACCGAAAGCTTAAGCGTTTTGGCCTCTGAGGCAACCTCACCACCGGCACTGGTGATGACGGGCACGCGCGCAAATGTTTTAGCGCTCGATAAAAGCGATCATCACGCCTGCGTTGTGACAGCGCCAGGTGGCTTAAACAAAGTCATCATCGATCATCTAGCCAATCCACTTTCGGCACTCGAGACCCCTCCCGATTTGTCTACGTTGCAAGTTTCTGCAGCCGGGCACCTTGAGCAAGCGTGCGTCACGCTGGCTAAACTCTCGCGCCTGTTGCCTGCTGCCATTGTTGCAACGGCGGGCCCCGCCACTGATGCGCTTAACGTTAGCGTGTCAGCGATCGAAGCCTACATGGATATCGCTGCCGATTCGCTACGCGTCGTCAGCGAAGCCCGTGTACCCCTTGAAGCCGCTGAGCATGCCCGCGTGGTGGCCTTCCGTCCACGCGACGGAGGCATCGAGCACCTGGCAATTATTGTTGGCGAATTAAACCCAGAAGTCCCTGTTTTAATTCGTTTGCACTCTGAGTGTTTCACGGGCGATTTAATGGGCTCGTTACGTTGTGATTGCGGCAATCAGTTGCGCGGCTCGATCAGCGAGATGAATAAGTTTGGCAGCGGTATTTTGCTCTATCTGGCGCAAGAGGGCCGCGGGATTGGCCTTGTCAATAAATTGCGTGCCTATCAGTTGCAAGACGCAGGCTTTGACACTGTCGATGCAAATCTGCAGTTAGGTTTTGACTCAGACGAGCGTAATTATTTGCCTGCTGCGCAAATGCTGCGCTTGCTGGGTGTTAAGCGTGTGCGCTTAATGACGAACAATCCCTTAAAAGTTGCAGCCTTGGCTCAACACGATATCGACGTGGTTGAACGGGTACCGCATATTTTTCCGTCAAACGAGCACAATGTTGGCTACTTGCGCACCAAAGCGACCAAAAGTGGCCATATGCTCTGAAGCTGCGCGGCGCTTGACAGCGCCGACAGGTTTGAACGAGCCTAATCGGCTCATCTCGGTCGTATATTCTAAAGAGTGTCTGTGATGAATCGCGTGCGGCTCTCACATCTTTCTGCGGGCTTCATCGCTGTGCTGGTGGGTTACACCAGTTCGGCGGCGATTGTGTTTCAAGCTGCGCACGCTGCAGGCGCAACACCCGCCGAAATCTCTTCATGGTTATGGGCCCTAGGCCTTGGGATGGGGCTCACTTGCATTGGCCTGTCTCTCTACTTTAAAGAGCCCATCTTGACCGCCTGGTCCACGCCAGGTGCTGCCTTGCTGATTACGGGCCTCGCTGGTCTGTCAATGTCTGAGGCGATCGGTATCTTTTTGTTTAACTCGTTGCTCATCACGCTTGCTGGGTTTTCTGGTCTGTTTGAACGCATGATGCGTTATGTGCCGAAAACGCTTGCAGCGGCGATGTTAGCTGGCGTCTTGTTGCGCTTTGGAGTCGATGTCTTTGTCGTGTTGCCCAAGCAAGCTTGGCTAGTCGGGGGGATGCTCGCATGCTTTCTCGTTGCCAGACGCTACTTGCCACTCTATGCGGTACCGCTGACTTTTTTTATCGGGCTAGGCGTGACGGCCACCCTAGGTTTGTTTCAAATGCAGCATTTCGAACTCACGTTTGCGCAGCCTCTTTGGATGACGCCGACATTTTCGGTCACGAGTTTGATTGGCGTCGGGATCCCTTTATTTATTGTCTCGATGGCATCGCAAAATGTTCCGGGCCTAGCCGTGTTGCGCGCCAATGGCTACACGACACCCGCATCGCCATTGATTGGCTTCACAGGCCTTGCCGGTTTGCTGTTGGCGCCGTTTGGCGGTTTCTCTTTTAACCTGGCAGCCATTACGGCAGCGATGTGCATGAGCAAAGACGCTGACCCTGATCCTAAACGACGCTATCTCGCGGCGGTGTGCGCGGGCTGTTTCTATGTGGTCACTGGTGTGTTGGGCGCAACAGTCGTTAGCCTTTTCGCCGCGTTTCCGCAGGCCTTGATTGTGACCATCGCAGGCCTTGCCTTGCTAGGCACGATCGGCAACGGTTTGGCGACCGCACTGAGTGAAGCCAAAGAGCGTGACGCCGCTGTGATCACGTTTTTGGTGACGGCTTCGGGTTTGTCGCTGTTTGGTTTAAACAGTGCTTTTTGGGGCTTGGCGCTTGGCATGGTGACTGCGGCCTTAAACCACCGCAAGTCACCGTAATCGTAAGCTCTAATTACACCGTAAGCGTAACCGCAAACGACACTCCCACGTAATCGCTAATTACGTTGTCGTATCCGCTAACGACACCGCAATGTATCCGCAAATTACACCGCAGCCGCCGAGGCATCGAGCGCTGTACCCGAGCCATAAATAGGCGGATGTGTCACGATGGATTTGAGCTCTGGCCGCGCAATCTGCAGGGCTTTCAAATCAGGTTTAGGTCGACAAAGCGTGGTGTCACCCTTAAACGCTTGCTCAATGGCATGTGCGGCTGCCAATACTTGATCATCCGAAAATAAACGTCCAGACATCTGCAGGCCAAAGGGCATGCCATGCTCGTCGGTGCCACAGGGCAGAGCAATGGTGGGGTTGGTGGCAAGCGTCACCACATAGGTTAAGCCCAACCAGTGGTAATAATTACGCATGGTCTGACCATCTACCTGCGCGGCGTACAGGTCAGTCCAGGGAAACGCCGTTACTGGCACGACCGGTGACAAAATCAAATCATACTTTTCAGTTGCCGCAGCGAACTGACGCGTGACCTTCGTTTGCTCGAGGTGTGCCCAGGCGCGATCAGCTAGTGTGATGGCTGAAGCGATTTCCATGTTGGCGCGGATGTTCGCACCAAGCGTTTCAGGCGCTGTGCGGTAAATGTGTGCAAACGATGACACGAAGTTTTCGGCACGTAAAATATCAAAGGCGCGGTCAGGATCGCCGAGTGTGAACTTAATGGGCTCGCACACGGCCACCAAAGAAGCGAGCGCTTCAATACGCTTACGAAAGGTTCTTCGGATTTCTTGATCGACAATGCAAACACTAAAGTCCTCGGTGTAACCAATACGTAATTTAGATAAATCAAATTGTTGCAAGGGCCAAAACTTTGCAGGGTCGTTGGGAAACACAAGTGGATCCATCGCATCGCGCCCAATGCTGGCTGAATACAATAAAGCAGTATCTGCCACGTCACGCCCCATTGGGCCGACTACTGAAATCACTGACCACCCCAGTGCACGGGCATTATTGCCAATCATGCCCGGCGATGGACGCATGCCCACGACCCCGCATAACGCGGCCGGGATGCGCAACGAGCCGCCGGTGTCTGAGCCTGTACAGATTGGCAAGAGGTCAGTGGCTAAGGCTGCGGCCGAACCGCCCGAAGAGCCACCGGCATTTAAGCTTGGGTTGAAAGGATTGCCGGTTGCACCCCAAACCGCATTGCGTGTGTTTGCGCCTGCGCCCATGTCAGGCGTATTTGTTTTTGCCGTCACGATGGCGCCAGCCGTACGTAAACGTGCGATCAAACTGTTATCTTGGTTGGGGACGTTGCTGCGAAAGCCTATATTGCCGTAGGTAGTGAGTAGATCTTTTGTCGCCTGTAAATCTTTGACACCTAGTGGGAGCCCGTGCAATGGACCTAAGGTCTCGCCGCGCATCACGCTCGCTTCGGCGAGCTTTGCCGAGTCACGGGCACGCTCAAAGTCAGTCGCACAAATTGCGTTGATAGCAGGATTAAGCGTGTCGATACGCGCAATGCATGCGTCCATTAACTCGACGGGTGAGACCTGGCGCGCGCCAATCAGGCGACGAAGTTCGACTGCAGAAAGTTCGGGAAGGCTCATAAGATAGGGTGTCTAAAAAGATTGAGAGGAGAGTAAGGCCGGTTGCCTCGCTAGCGCGAAGGTGACGACCTGCGAGATATCTACAAAACAGTTTCTGTTGCGCGGGATGCTTGAGATCGCCATGCTCAACCTCAAAGCGTAGTGCTTTAGAGGCATTTAGACAAGACCAAATAGGTAAGTCGGTGTCGGGACTATACTAAGTCAGAACCTCCAGATGCTCTCCCCCTTCTCATCGGATACAAAATGATTGCTTTGGTTGAAGGGTATCGCGCGGGGCTTTACGCCCGCCATCAGTGGTTGCCCAATATTATCGCTGGGCTCGTGGTGGGGATTGTGGCCTTGCCACTGTCGATGGCCTTTGCGATTGCCTCGGGCGCACGACCCGAGCAAGGCATCTACACCGCCATCATTGGCGGTGGCATCGTGACCCTACTAGGGGGCACCCGTCTGCAGATCGCAGGGCCCACCGGGGCATTTATCGTGATCCTAGCCGGGATCACCGCAGAGTTTGGTATCGCTGGCTTACAGGTTGCCACCCTGATGGCGGGTGTGATGCTGCTGTTAATGGGTTTGACCAAGATGGGCGGGGTCATAAAATTTATTCCGGCCCCAGTCATTATTGGCTTTACCACCGGAATTGGTGTCATTATTTTTGTTGGGCAATGGCCTGACTTTTTAGGCTTACCTAAAGTCACGGCCCCACATTTTCATGAAAAATTATGGGGGCAGATCCTTTCGTTGCCACAAGTGCATCTGCCGACTCTCGCCATCGCTCTCTTAAGTTTGCTGATCGTCATCTTTTCTCCAAAGATTGCTGCGCTTAAAAAGATACCCGGGCCGCTGGTGGCCATGGTTGTCGCGACGGTGTTGCAATCACTCTTGCAGCTAAAGGGCGTTGCCACAATTGGCACTGCCTTTGGCGGGGTGCCGCAAGGATTACCCTCTTTTGCTTTGCCTGATTTGAGTGTGTCACAGGTGCTGTCTTTGGTTGGGCCAGCTTTCACGATCGCGATGCTTGGCGCAATAGAGTCTTTGCTGTCAGCTGTGGTGGCCGATAGCATGGCTGGCACGAAGCACAATTCAAATCAAGAGCTTGTCGGTCAGGGGATCGCCAATATGGTGACGCCGCTGTTTGGTGGGTTCGCGGCTACCGGAGCAATCGCGCGTACTGCTACGAATATTCGCAATGGTGCGACAGGCCCCATTGCAGGGATCATGCATGGCGTGACGTTGATCGCGGTATTGGTGATCTTGGCGCCCTTGGCGTCAAGCATCCCGCTCGCTGCCTTAGCCGCAATTCTGTTTGTGGTGGCCTGGAACATGAGCGAGCTTCACCGCTTTGGGCGGGTGCTGAGGCGTGCACCGTACGCCGATCGGGCAATTTTAGTGATTACTTTTTTGTTGACGGTCTTCGTAGACTTAGTGGTAGCGGTGAATGTCGGTGTCATTCTTGCCATTCTGCATTTTTTGCGCCGTATGGCCGCCGCTGTTGAATTGCGCCAACTCGATCCAGTCTCGGTACAAGCTGAACTGGCAAGTACTGGCCTAACTGCTTTGCCAGAGGGAACACTGCTGTACGAAATTAACGGGCCAATGTTTTTTGGCGCGATAGATAATTTTGAACGGGTACTACGTGACACCGCAACAGACCCAAAGGTCTTGATCATGCGACTACAACGCGTGCCATTCATAGATGGAACGGGTTTGCAGTGCCTTGAAGATGCGATCTTAGGTTTACAGAAGCGAGGCGTTAGAGTACTTTTGTGCGAGGCCAATGAACGTGTACTGCTTAAGTTGCGTAAAGCAGGGCTGTTCGAATCTTTGCCCGAAGATCATTACTTTCAATCACTATCTGGCGCAATGCTTGCTGCGAATGAATAAACATGACTGTTAAAAAAAACAAGAGCCAAGCTCTGGATACGCCTGAGAAAGCTGAAAAAGTTAAAAAATCTAGCAAGCTTAAAAAACTCAAGGCAACTCAGACGTCTGTAGCAATCCATCGGTCTGCGGTGACCCCAGAAAAAAAGGTTGTGAAAAATCCGGCTGTAACCCAGAAGTCAAAGGCGGAACAAACAGAATCTCAGTCGATTGCAAAAAAATATTTGAGCAGTAAAAAAACTGATTCAAATAAAAAAATTGGTCTTGATAAGAAAATCACCAACCGAGAATTTAAACTGTTACTAAAGCCTGAAGGCTTAGACCGACGCAGTCGCATCACACAATTGAGCAGTTTGTTGGCCGCGT
>JBIIWK010000160.1:0-7588 GCA_044338955.1 Burkholderiaceae bacterium | reverse complement strand
GTCGTGCGCACACGCTAACAGACTCGTTAGCCTACAGTCCAAAGCCTGACGTTCCTCATAAGGTCAGGCTGCGGCTGAAAGAAGAAATCCTGCGAGGCGATGGTTTAGGTACGGCCAGAACAATTTATTCGAATAATGCGATTCTAGATACTGTCCCAGTTGATGCAGTTTTTGATCGAACATTCAAAAGCGTAATGGGTTTTTTTCCGGATTTGAAAAAACTCGACGTCGCACCTGAGTTGCCGGTGCAAGTTGTTGGGGGGCGCACGAACAAGGTCCTTGAGGCGTGTTTGCCTCTAGGTAATTTAGTATTTGGCGCGGGTGTGCAAGCCCACTGTGATGTGGGGATCTGGATGCGCAGTGTGGGCGATCCGATTATCGGTGAGTTGGCCTTTTCGTATCGAGTAACCAACGAAAATCGCGACGATATTCAAGCACACAAAAAAGCCGATAAATTTTTTAAGCAATTACAACTGGCGCTCAGCGATTGGCTCGCAAGCGGCACAACAAAAACTGCGCTGGTGTACGGCCGGCCTGAATAGACAACCACATCAACTGATTTTTCGCATGATGACTATGACGACTGATACGACAGCGACTGCAGAGACCGCGGCGTCTACTATACCTACTACTACAGCGACAATACCGTCTGCGGCACCGACGACGATCCCTTTGCTTAGCGATACCGGAGCAGCACCGAGCATGACTCCACCTACACTTTGGCAGATTTTTTTTGAATTCTTGCTGATCGGCGCCGTAAGTTTTGGCGGTGGCATTGTGGCCTACGAACGCATACTGTTAATTGAAAAGCGGCGTTGGTTAAGCGCTGATAGCTTTATGGCGACGCTCGCTATCAGTCAGACAATGCCCGGTTTAAATTCAGTCAATCTGGCTCTGCTGGCAGGCGATCAGATACGTGGCGTAAAAGGTGCATTCGCAGCGACCATTGGGTTGATGTTGCCAGGCGGCGCTTTCGTGTTGCTCGCTGGGGTGGCTTACAGTGCAGGCGGCCAGCATCCCTTTATCAACGTGTTACTAGCCGGAATCGCTGCAGGCGCGACGGGGTTGTTAGCGTCGGTCACCTACACGATTGGAAAGCGTCATTTTGTTCAGTTGAAGTCGCTGTTCATGATTGTCTCGACCTTTGTGCTGATGAGTGTATTCAAGCTTTCGTTGGTGTGGGTCTTGTTGTTGATGGTGCCGATTGGCTTGTATCTCTATCGACCTGAGCAGCAATCATGAGCGTCTTGTTTCAGCTGGCCTTGACCTTCGGTATGTTGTCGCTTCTGGCGGTAGGCGGGGGCACGGCTGTTTTGCCTGAAATGCAAACAGTGCTTGCCGAGCAATTTAATATTGATCACACCGCGTTTGTACACATTTACAGTATTGGGCAATTAGCACCGGGCCCAAACATGATGATGGTGCTGGTATTTGGCTTTCAGCTCGCTGGTTTGCTTGGCGCGGGCGTGGTGCTTTTGGCATTTTTTATTCCATCAAGCGTGCTGTGCCTCAGCATGGGGCGCCTATGGCAAAAAATTGGCGAACGCCCCTGGCGGCGCACAGTTCAAAATGCGCTTGAGCCAATCTCGATCGGTTTGATGTGCTCGGGCGTATACGCCGTGGCGAAGGCCGCGGTCGTTGGGCCCTTAACGATCGCGCTTGCACTAGCGACCTTTGCAGTGATTCTGTTCACACGCGTGAATCCGGTATTGATGATTTTGGGTGCCGGAGGTTTGGGTGCCCTTTTGATGCATTTTTTTGGTATTCACTAGTGGCTTGGGCCATTGAGACGAGCGACGGAGTGGTGCTATCGCTGCACTGCCAGCCCGGCGCGAAAGCCTCAAGGGTGGTTGGGTTACACGACGAGCGGTTGAAGATTCAATTGCAGGCCCCACCCCTTGAAAATCGTGCCAATGAGGCTTTGGTCGCTTGGCTTGCCGAGCAGTTAGGCGTGTCGCGCAAGCAGATCGACCTGCTGACTGGTCAAACCAGCCGTCAAAAGCGAGTGCTGGTGCGCGGCGCCACACTCGAGCAAGTTGAGCGACTATTAACGACGACTCAAAAGTGAATTGACAGCAGGCTAGCCGCACCCTATAAACAATCTCTGAGATGCTGCGTTTGAAAGCGGCACTTTTTCAAAGATAATAGGATGAGACATGACTCGTAGCATCGCTGCGACTGGGGCGCAATTGCTGCAGCGCTTTACCCAGGTCGCGTTAACCTTTGCAAAACCTCGCCCAGTGCATGTCGATATGCTTGTGCAATTTGATGATGTACCCGTCATCGTGCGGATCCGTGACGGCCGTGTGACCGAGATCGTAGAAAAAGGTGTGGCGTTGCAGTCGTGGGATTTTTCGGTCAAAGGTAGCGCCGAAGGCTGGAGTCAGTTTTGGCTAGCGACGCCACCGGCCGGTTGGCATGACCTGCTAGCCCTGAACAAACGGGGCGCATTCACAATTGAAGGTCATTTACATCCATTGATGGCGCACCTGCAATTCATTAAGGACTTGCTGGCTTCGCCGCGTGAGGCACTAGCATGAGCGTCAAACTTGAACCGATTGTTGGCCGCTATACAACCTTTGATATCCAAGGTAATCAATGCCGGGTGTACTTTGAAGAGGCAGGCAGCGGGATCCCATTAGTTTGTTTGCATACTGCTGGTGCTGACAATCGTCAGTATCGCCACATGATGAACGACCCAGAGATCACGTCTCGCTACCGAGTGATCGCGTTTGATATGCCATGGCACGGTAAGTCGTATCCGCCCGAGGGCTGGCAAGATACCGAATATAAGTTATCGACAGCGTTGTATGTTGATACTGTGATGGCCTTTTGCGCAGCACTTGAACTTGACCGCCCCGTGGTCATTGGTTGTTCAATTGGTGGTCGTATCGTCTTGCAGTTGGCCCATTTGCATTCGGATAAATTTCGAGCCTTGATCGGTGTGGAGGCCGCTGATCATCAGCAGCCCTGGTACGACACCTCGTGGTTGCATCGCGGTGATGTGCATGGCGGTGAGGTGTGCGCGGCGTTAGTGTCGGGCTTGGTGGCGCCGCAATCGCCAGTCGTACATCGGCACGAAACGCTTTGGCAATATATGCAAGGCGGTCCTGGTATTTTTAAGGGTGACTTATATTTCTATCGGGTTGATAGCGACTTGCGTGGCAAGTTGACGGGTATCCGTACAGACATATGCCCGCTATATCTGTTGACGGGCGAATACGATTTTTCGTGTACGCCAGAAGATACGCTTCGCACGGCTGAGTCGATCCCGGGCGCCGAGGTGACCGTCATGCAGGAAGTAGGTCATTTTCCGATGAGCGAAAACCCTGCGCAATTTCGCCAATATTTGTTGCCAGTCCTAAATAAAATTCAGGACTCGTCGCGGACCCCTAATATTAATTAGGCCGGTAGCCTGTATCAGATCCAGAACTGGTTACGGCTCGAGCACCTAGGCAGCTAAAAAGTTGTCGTGACTTTGATCTGGTCTTTTCAACCAGACCAAGTCGTTACTTTTAATCAGATGGCTTATTCGGCTAGGCCAAGTCGTTTCGTTTAGTAAGAGTGCTTACTCGATCAACCCAGCCACAACATTTGAAAAACCTGAGTCCACATGCAGGATTTCACCCGTTACGCCCGAGGCTAAATCCGACAACAAGAATGCGGCCACGTTACCTACTTGTTCGGTGGTGACGTTACGACGCAAGGGCGCATTGGCTTCAACAAATTTCAAGATGCTTGAAAAATCTTTAATGCCGCTGGCAGCCAGCGTTTTAATCGGACCCGCTGAAATGCCGTTGGCACGAATGCCTTCAGGGCCAAGATTAGCCGCGAGGTAACGGACTGAGGCCTCAAGCGAGGCTTTAGCCAGGCCCATGGTGTTGTAGTTGGCCAGCACACGCTCGGCACCCAAGTAGGTGAGTGTGATCAGGGCACCGTTGCGCCCTTGCATCATCGGGCGCGCCGCCTTAGCTAAGGCCGGAAAGCTGTACGCTGAGATGTCGTGGGCAATGCGAAAGGCTTCGCGCGATAAACCGTCTAGAAACTCGCCGGCGATCGCTTCGCGTGGGGCAAAGCCAATAGAGTGCACCAAGCCCTCTAAACCGTCCCAGTGCTTGGCGAGCTCGGTAAATGTGGCCTCGATTTGACTGTCTTCGGCGACGTCACAGGGCAACACGATCTTGCTGCCAAAATCAGCAGCAAATTCTTTGACCCGCTCTTCAAAACGTTCGCCAACGTAGGTGAAGGCCAGTGTGGCGCCTTGCTCGTGGCAGGCTTTGGCAATGCCGTAGGCAATCGACCGATTAGAGATGACGCCTGTTATTAAAATGCGTTTGCCAGAAAGAAAGCCCATAAAAATCCTAGAAATAAAAAGTCAACGAACCAAGGTTGCTCATGCGGGTAGGGCGCTAGCTGCGATTGCCTGTACCGGGAACCCGCAGTTTAGCGCCGACTTGAACGGTATCAGTTTTTAGTCTGTTTAGCGCGCGCAAGTTTACGATGCTTGTATTGTATTGGCGAGCGATCGATTCGAGAGAGTCGCCTTTGCGTACAACATGGAGGCGCACTTGCTGGCTGGCTGAGGCACTTGGCTGACGTCCGGCCACTTGTGGTACCCCAGAAGCGCTTGGCGGAGCGAGTTCAAGGCCTTGGCCACCAGGGCCTGGGATCACGACGATTTGGTCTGCAGTGACGCGGGCATTAGGTTCGATGCGGTTTGCCTGGCGCAAACGGCCCTCAGAGATACCAAACTTAGCGGCAATCGAGTTGAACGTTTCGCCTTGCTTGGCTTCGTATGTTTTCCAGGAGGATAGTTCGCCCTTGTACTGCAACAAATTGGCATTAAAAATGTCGACCTTGTTACGGGGAAGGATGACTGAATGCTCTTCTTGAGCCGAAATCACGGGTTGGTTAAACGAGGGGTTTAAAGCGCGAAAGTCGTCAATGGGCATCTCGGCCAATTGTGCTGCCACAGCAAAGTCAATATTGACTTTCTTTTGCACCGTTACAAAATAAGGGCTGTTATCGACTTGGGGCAAAACGACCGCGTAGCGCTCGGGGTCGGCGACAATATTTTTAATCGCCTGCAGCTTTGGGATGTAATTTAGGGTTTCATTGGGCATGCTAAGCGACAGATAGTCGGTAGGTTTGCCCATCGCCATGTTGCGCGTGACAGCGCGTTTGACCGAGCCCTCACCCCAGTTGTATGAAGCCAGTGCCAGATACCAGTCACCTTGAAATTCGAATAAGTATTCAAGGTAGTCGAGGGCGGCATTGGTCGAGGCGATTGGGTCGCGCCGTTGATCGTGCCACCAGTCTTGCTTGAGCTTAAATTGCGTGCCCGTACTGGGAATAAATTGCCAAAGCCCCGAAGCGCGTGCGCTTGAATAGGCGACTGGGTTATAGGCGCTTTCAACAAACGGGAGCAAGGCGAGTTCGGTCGGCAGGCCACGCCGGTTGATTTCATCAACGATGTAATACAGGTATTTGCCAGCACGCTCAGCCATGCGTTGCATCGCCTCGGGGTGCGAAGCGTAGTAAGCCGTCCATTTAGCCGAAAGTGGGGTGTTCAGATTGGGGATCGCAAAACCGCGACGGATGCGCTCCCAGGCGTCGAGCGGTGGGATCGTTAAATCGATGGTGCGCGAAGTATCTTCGGCAACATAACGACTTTTTTGTTCGGTACCGGCACAACCAATTAGGGTTGCCAGACCGAGCACGAACAACAAACGAAAAAAGCGCATGGCAGTCAACGGAAATTGTTTTTCCACTCTCTGAGCGCCGCGAACACCTCAACAGGAGTGGTGAGTTCGCGTTGCGCCCAGTTGGTGGCGGCTTGCACAATACTGGGCTGCCGCACGCGCAAAAACGGATTACAGGCCAACTCAAGTTCGACCGAGCTGGGGAGGGTAGGCTGGTTTAAACGACGCTGTTCGCTGGCGTGCTCTTGCCAACGCTGTAGTGAAACGTTATCGGGTTCAACCTCACAGGCCCAGCGCATGTTTGACAGTGTGTACTCGTGCGCGCAGTACACGCGCGAATTCACGGGCAGGGCCGCCAGTTTTGCCAGCGACGCCTCCATTTGAGCGGGGGTACCTTCAAACACGCGACCGCAGCCTGCTGCAAACAGTGTATCGCCACAAAACACAACTGGGGTGGCGCCAAAAGTACCAAAAAATGCAATATGCCCCGCAGTATGGCCGGGAATATCTAGCACCGATAACTTGAGCTGCAACGCGGCATCTTCAAAAGTATCGCCTTCGACCATCATGACGTCGCAAACGGGTAAGACCTCGCCGGCAGGCCCCCAAACCTTGGCGCCAGTTTGAGCAACCAGCTCGTTAACCCCGCCGACATGGTCTTGATGGTGATGGGTGAGTAAAATAGAAGTCAGCGTGAGTTGTTGCTCTTTTAGAACCTGCAGCACTGGCTGGGCTTGACCAGGGTCAATCACCAAGGCTTGGCTGCCGTTTGAGACTAACCAGATATAGTTGTCGCTGAAGGCCGAGATCGCAGAGATGCCAGGGCAAGGCTGTGCGAGATCAAGTTGGTGGTGAGTTGTATTCATTTTTGAGAACCCGTGTCGAAACCACAATCCCCTATTGTAGACTTTGACGATTGGCTGCAGAGCGAACCTGGCCAATACGTGCAGCGCTTTGAGCAAACGTGCGTCGATAAGATGGTTGCTGACGCCTTTGGTTACCACGCTTTACAGGTGGGTCTGCCGAACCTTGACTTCTTGCGCGCCAACCGTATGCCCTTTAAAGCCTACGTGGGCACCGAGTCGCCTGCTGTGCCTGCTGCGGATTGGGCCGGCGTGGTCTTGGCGCAGCCAGAATATTTGCCGTTTGATTCCCAAAGCGTAGATCTACTAGTTTTGCCTCATGGCTTAGAAGCAAGCACTCACCCTCATCGGGTGTTGCGCGAGGTTGAACGGGTCTTGGTGCCCGAGGGCCGAGTCGTTATTTCAGGATTTAACCCATGGAGCCTCTGGGGCGTGCGCCACCGCACCCCTTATTTAGCGCCCTGGTTGCCGCAGCCCGTTCAGGCCCAGGTGTCATTACCCCGGCTAAAAGATTGGCTCAAGTTGCTCTCGTTTGATATCGAATTAGGTCATTTTGGCTGCTACGTGCCGCCGTTTCGGTCGCAAAAGTGGCTAGATCGCTTCGCTTTCACCGAGTCAGCCGGTAACCGCTGGTGGCCGGTGTGTGGTGCCGTCTATGTGGTTTCAGCCGTCAAGCGGGTGGCCGGGATGCGACTGATCACGCCGCGTTGGAAAACGGCGGCAGCCTCTCGCAAGGGGGCGCGTCAAACCGCCGGTGCAACCTTGCAACAAAAAACGGTTACAAAGCCGTTCAACGACTCTGTTTAAAAAAAGACCTTATGAATATTGAAGATACTGTAGAAATCTGGACGGACGGAGCCTGCAAAGGCAACCCGGGCCCGGGCGGTTGGGGCGTGTTGTTCAAGCGCGGTACTGTCGAAAAAACGCTGCATGGTGGAGAACCCCTGACGACTAACAATCGTATGGAGATGATGGCGGTGATCGAGGCGTTGCGTGCGCTTACGCGCCCCTGCAAGGTCACCC
>JBIIWK010000260.1:0-4491 GCA_044338955.1 Burkholderiaceae bacterium | reverse complement strand
GGCGTGCACAACAGACATTGTTGCCCCGCTGACAAACTGCATCGCACGCGAAGAGAGTCTAACGCCATCGTAAAGGCGAAGATTTGGCATCCCATTCGTGCGATGGTGATCAATCAACGAACGGCAATCCTCGCCTGCAAACGCTTCACTAGCATCGAAGCGCCAAACGAAATCACAAAATACACCAGGGCCGCAAAGATATACATCTCGACCAGACGGCCATCGCGCTGAGCGACTTTGCTGGCTGCACCTAAAAAGTCGGTGAGCGACAACACATAGACCAGCGACGTGTCTTGAAACAAAATAATTGATTGCGTCAACAACAGCGGTGTCATCGCCCGAAAGGCTTGGGGCAACACGATGTAGCCCATCACCTGGTGATAACGCATGCCTAACGCCTGCGCTGCTGCAAACTGCCCACGCGGCACCGCTTGAATACCCGCACGCATAATTTCTGAAAAGTAAGCCGCTTCAAATAATGAAAAGGTCACCAGCGCTGACATGAACGCCCCGACAGCCATCGGCCGTTCAGAGCCCAAGACCCATTGCCCGATGTAGGGCAGCAAAAAATAAAACCAAAAGATCACTAAGACTAACGGCAGCGAACGAATAATGTTGACGTACGTCGCAGCAAACTTTTGCAGCACTACAAATTTTGACAAACGCATCAGCGCCAAAATCGTACCCAAGACGATGCCAGCCCCCGTTGCCAGACCGGTCAACATCAACGTAAACGACATGCCATCTCTAAACAGATAAGGCCAGCTGCGCGCGATCACATCAAAATCAAAATTACTAAACATGGCGCGCCTTTAATGAACAACCACGTTGGCCGACGTACCAAGATAGCCTGGCACAGCGATCGACTTTTCAAGACGCCGCATCAGTATCGTCACAATCATATTGGTAAACAGATATAGCAAGGTCGCGACAGTAAAGGCCTCAAACACTTGAAACGAAAATTCTTGCATTGAACGCGCACGCGCGGTGAGCTCCATTAAGCCGATCGTTAAGGCCACCGACGTATTTTTAATCGTGTTCAATAATTCAGAGGTGAGTGGTGGGAAGATAATCCGAAACACCATCGGCATTAACACGTAGCGATACGTTTGTGCGGTGGTCATGCCCAGCGCGGTGCTCGCCATGCGCTGCCCAACGGGCAGTGACTCAATACCCGTACGAACCTGCTCGGCGACACGCGCCGACATAAATAAGCCAACTCCTAGCACCCCGTTATAAAACGCGGCGTTAGGCAATTGCTTGAGCCAGTCACCGAAACGCTCGGGGACTAGCTCAGGAACAACGAAATACCATAAGAACAATTGCACCAGCAACGGTATGTTGCGAAAGACCTCAACGTACGCATTGCCGACAAGGCGACCGGTGCGACTTGGCAAGGTGCGCAGCACCCCAATTGTTACACCCAGCAGTAGAGCAATGATCCAGGCAAAGAACGCGGTCGTCAGCGTCCACATCAGGCCGGAAAGCAGCATCTCGAGATAGGTGCCCTTACCTTCAGGAGACACCTCAAACAAAATGCCCCAGTTCCATTTGTAATTCATGCAACGATCCTGTTGTGGCGCCGTGACAAACAGCTTAAAGAAAAATAATCAAACTGCTTAATACCGGTAGCGTCTTATTTAAAATAACGTTGCAATAAACGGCAGACTGTCGAGGGGCTTAGCTAGCCTAAACAGAATACCGAAGATCTCAACAACAAAGAGCTCGTCGATATTCTGCCGTAACCTCAAAAATCAATAGCTAGCTGGATCAGGATTATTGGTTGGATTTGCCAACGCTTTCTTCATTTTGTCGGTCATTGGCTGATTCAAGACCAAACCTTTAGGTGGTACGGCCTTATCAAACCATTTTGAATACAAGGCAGGCATTTCGGCCGACTTGTAAAGTTTGCTTGCGGCAGCAGTTGCCATCTTGTTAAAGGGTGCATCGTCACGTGGCATCATGAAGCCATAGGGCTCTGGATTTGAAAGTGCGTCGCTCGAAATCGTGAAATCACTTGGCTTTTTAGAACCTGCGACCAGACCCGCCAACAAAATATCATCCATTACAAACGCAGCAGCACGACCGGTTTCAACCATCAAAAACCCTTCTGGGTGATCTTTAGCAGCCAAGATTGTCAAACCCAAGTTTTGCGCCGTGTTGGCTTCAGAGATTTGCTTAAGGTTGGTTGAGCCCGCAGTCGACACAACAGTTTTACCCTTCAAGCTTGCCAGGTTGGTGATGCCTGAGCTCTTTTTGTAAACAAAGCGAGTCGCAGTCAGGTAATAGGTTGGGCCAAAAGCAACTTGCTTTTGACGCTCGGCGTTGTTGGTGGTTGAGCCGCACTCTAGATCAATCGTACCGTTCGCAATCAAGGGGATGCGCGTGGCCGAGGTGACCGGAGCCAACTTGACTTGCAGGTTAGGCAGCTTCAGTTCGTTTTTGATTTCATTGACGATGTACATGCAAATGTCGACCGCGTAACCAATGACTTTTTGCTGATCGTCGAAGTACGAAAAAGGTAACGATGCATCGCGATGGCCAACGGTAATCGTGTTGGTCTCTTTAATTTTTTTAAGCGTACCTGTTAACTCTTGGGCAACCGCTGTGCTACCAATCACGACTGTCGCAAGCGCAACCAGTCCGTGTTTAAGGGTTTGACGAAACATGTTTTAACTCCGGTAGATTTCTGGATAGCAGTGCATTTAAGCCTGAGGCAGGCAAAATTTAAAAGCAGCGCCGCTAAGGCGATTAAACATTAATCAGCCTAAGCTCTATTTTGCACTGCAACAGGGTATTTGCGCTAGCGGGTTCGCCCTAATCGACGTTAATTTTTGCTTTTTTTACAACCTCACCCCAACGTGCTCGCTCTTGGGCGATGAAGGCGGTAAATTCTTGGGGGGTATCGCCAATCAAGAGGGCCCCGTCTTCGCGCATACGTTTGGTGCCTTCGGGTGATTTCAGGGCCAGTACAAGCTCGCTTTGCAAGCGCTTGATAATCGCCTCGGGCGTACCCGCAGGCGCCATCAGCCCGTACCATTGTGAGGTTTCAAAGCCTGGGTAACCACTCTCTGCGATGGTCGGCACCTCGGGCAGTGAAGCAGCCCGTGCGCCTGAGCCAACGGCCAAGGGCACCAAAGCCCCCCCTTTTATCTGCGCCACTAACGAAGGCAAACCATTAAACGTCGCCTGCGTTTGCCCGCCGATCAAGTCTGTCAGCATGGGGCCCGAACCCTTGTAAGGCACGTGGGTCAACTCAATACCCGCCTCAGAGGCGAAGTATTCCATCGCCAAATGCCCAGCACTGCCGTTGCCCGCCGACCCATAATTGATAGAGCCAGGCTTGGCTTTCGCTGCAGCAACCATATCCGCAAGCGTTTTAAAACCTGCGCGTTGGCTCACGGCAATCACGTTTGGCACCTTAGCGATCAAAGAAATCGCTACAAAATCCTTGACCGGATCATAGGTCAGCTTTGCGCCAAAGAGCGCGGGATTCACCGCAAGCGTGCCGACATGCCCGAGGATTAACGTGTAGCCATCAGGCGCCGCCCGCTTGACCTCGGCCATCGCGATATTACCGGCAGCCCCCGGCTTATTTTCAACGTACACCGATTGACCTAACTGTGTGGTCAAACTGCCCGCGACCGAGCGTGCGATGATTTCAGAGGTACCGCCTGGGGCAAACGGCACGACCAAACGAATGGCTTTTTCGGGATATTGCGCCCAAACATTTGAGGCACTCAACAGCATGATTGCGCAAAGTGTGCCGCGTAACTTCAGAGCAAGAAAATGACTCATGGTAGGACCCTAAAAAGACGCTCATCCTGCGCCGAATTAATCATTCATTTTGCTAACAAAAGGCTTAAGTTCGTCACGAATGCGCTCAAGCGACTTGGTCCATTCAGCACCGGACATAAACGCCACCAAGGGGGCATCATTTTTGATTGTTTTCAAAAACTCAGGATCTTCGAGTGTGGCTTTAAGAGCTTGCTGTAAGCGGTCAGCGATATCTTGTGGCAGAGTTTTAGGCCCAGCGATCCCTCGCTCAGAGCTGACGCGCACATCAAAACCGAGTTCTTTGATTGAGGGTACGTTTTTAATCACCTCTACTCGGGTCGGATTGACGACAAGCATTGCCACGGCAGTGGCCGAATCGCCATAGCCCGTCAAAAATTCACCCACGCTGGTGAAGGCGTAATCAACGTGCCCGCCAATCACTGCGCTTTTAAAATCGCCCGCGCCTTTAAACGAGATATCAGTGCCTTTTACGCCGGCCGCCTGCTCGATCTTGAGTAAAGCCTGGTGCCCACTGGTACCGCGACCGCTCGTCGCAAAAGATAGAGAGCCGGGGTCTTTTTTAAGGGCCGCTAACAATTCTGGCAAGGTTTTATATTTCGAATCCTTGCGCGCGACTAATACCGCCGGGTCGTCAACGATGCGCGCGATAATTTTTAAATCGTCGGTTTGGTATGAAGATTGTTTGTACATCGG
>JBIIWK010000159.1:0-7634 GCA_044338955.1 Burkholderiaceae bacterium | reverse complement strand
CGGGCGTCTCGCTTGGCGGCAATGCGTTATTAAAATACTTGGGCGAATACGGCACAAAGCTTGATTGGCTTTGCGGCGCGGCGGCAGTCTCAGCCCCCATCGATTTAGTGGCCGCGGGTAATCACCTATCAGACAGCGCCTTTAACCGCTTGGTGTATGCGCGTCATTTTTTAAGTTCTCTCAAGCCCAAGGTGTTTGAGAAGGCACGCAGATATCCCGGCGTCATTGATGTGTTCAAAGTCAACCAGGCGCGCGACCTGCGCGACTTCGATCACGCCTATACGGCACCCATGCACGGCTTTAAAGATGCCATTGATTACTGGACGCAATCCGCCAGTAAACCCTGGCTCAATAAGATTGTCACACCGACGTTGGTCTTGAACGCCCGAAACGATCCGTTTTTACCAGAACACACTTTAGTGGGGCCCAACGATTGCAGCGATGCCATCACGCTGCATCAACCTGCCCTGGGCGGTCACGTGGGCTTTGTCAACGGCCCTTGGCCCGGCCACCTGAACTGGCTGCCCGAAAGACTGCTGCGTTATTTCGAGACGCTTGCACCTAGCACGGCCTGATGTTCTACAACCCAGTAGCATGACAGCCTAGGCCACTGCAGCCTAACCGACTACGACTTAAACCGCTCGAGTAATCTGCGGTCTTCGGCGATTTTGATCGTTAAGACACGGATCTGCACATCGAGCTGTGACTGCAAATAAAAATCTTGCGACAAGGTGCGCGCCTGCTGCAACTGCGCCACCGATGCTGATAAAGCCCCTAACTGTTCATAAAAAGACGCCATCGCCTGGCGTGCTGCGACGGGCTCGTTTAAGCGGTCATGGCTATTACCCAACATTTTATAAAATTCGGGCTCAAGCTTTGGCCAGCGTTTGATTTGTTCTTGCAGATACGCGATGGCCTCTTTATCTTTTACCTGCAGCTGCAAGCACTCTGCCACTTTTAACGCAAACGCGCGCCGCTCAGGCCAGCGCTTTTGGGCAGCCTGCGCAGCAGCCAAGGCCTGAGCCACTTGCTTACGCGCCAAATCGAGCTCAATCCGCTGTAAGTCTAAATAAGGTGAGTTTGTGCTCAGCGCTTGCGCCTGTTCAAGCGTACTCGCTGCCGTTTTAAAATCTTTGCGCGCCACGGCGGCAAGCGATAACCCGTACCACGCAGCAGCTTGCCTGGCCGCACTGCCACTCGTGGTGGCTCCTGCTTTGAGGCTCACCCGAAGCTCTTCTTGCATTTGCTCAGTCGCTTGCACCAGGGCGCGCGGGTCGATCGACTGTAATACCCGAGCTTTGGCGCGTACAAACCAAAACTCATCCGAGGCCTGATAGCTAGCAACCGGTAACTGGCGGATCCGATTCTGCATATCAGTCATACGCGAGATACTCAACGGATGGGTGGAAACATACACCCCGCCACCCCGCCCCTCATTCAAGCTTGAGGACTGCATCAAACGACCAAACATGACCGCCATGCCGTTCGGGTCGTAACCCGCCTTACGCAACATTTCAAAACCCGTCCGGTCAGCCTCTTGCTCGGCATCGCGTGAAAACCCCAGTTGTTGCGCAACGGCTGCCGCCTGACCGAAGGCGGCAATCCCCATCGCAGCCTGCCCGCCGCCGGGCGTCAGCCCTGCAAGAATCGCTGCCGCAAGCGAGGCGAGAGCAAGATAACCACTTTGCTGCTGTTGCGTCAGCCCGCGGGCAATATGCCGCTGGGTCACGTGAGCAATTTCGTGCGCGAGTACCCCGGCGAGTTCGGCCTCGGCACCCGAGCTCACAATTAAACCGGTATGCATACCGATATACCCGCCTGGCATCGCAAATGCATTGATCACTGGATCACGCACGCCAAACACCTCAATCTCGGGAGCCCCGCCCGGCGCATGAGCGGCGAGTCTCTTGCCCATCGCGTTCAAATACTGAGTGATATCAGGGTCTTTGATGTACTCTGGGTCACGGCGCCCTTGCACCATAATGGCCTCACCCAAGCGCCGCTCGAGCGCCGGCGACAAGTCTGAGCTTGACGCGGGACCCAGCGACGGCGCTGAAGATGGCTGCGCCCAAGCGCTTTGCCACCCAAGAGTAAGCACCAATAAGCCTGCCATGCATTTTTTAGGCAGCGATTGCAGCGAATTCATTAAACTGTCATGAGTCATACGTTTATGATAGCGCCAGTCACAATTGGTTCCGCAAGTTTGCGGCTCTATCTTCAGGAATAAATTATGCGTCCCGTTCGCAAAGCAGTCTTCCCCGTTGCCGGCCTAGGCACGCGTTTCTTGCCCGCCACCAAGGCCATGCCTAAGGAAATGTTACCCGTTATCGACAAACCTTTGATTCAGTATGCGGTTGAAGAGGCGGTCGCTGCTGGTATTACTGACTTGATTTTTGTAACAGGCCGCAACAAACGTGCGATCGAAGACCATTTTGACTCGGCCCCCGAAATGGAAGCTGAACTCGAACGCAAAGGTAAAGCTGAACTTTTAGCGATTGTGAGAGGGATTTTGCCCTCGCACGTCAGTTGTATTTATATTCGACAATCTGCGCCACTGGGTTTAGGCCATGCCGTATTAACAGCGGCCCCCATTGTTGGAGACGAACCCTTTGCCGTTTTGTTGGCAGACGACTTACTTGACGCCGACCGTCCAGTCATTGGCCAACTTATCGACGCCGCACTCACCTATCAAGGCAGCATTTTGGGCGTGCAAGAGGTACCGCTTAAAGATACCGACAAGTACGGCATTGTGGCCACCGACCCGGTCAGCGACCGTACCGAACGCGTGCGCCATATCGTTGAAAAGCCCAAATCTGACGTCGCACCCTCAACGCTGGCTGTGGTTGGGCGCTATGTTTTAGATGCGCGTGTGTTTGCCCATTTGCGCCAAACGCAAGCGGGCGCTGGCGGCGAAATCCAACTGACCGACGGCATCGCCTCGCTCATGAAAGAAAAGGCCGTTTTTGCCCACCGTTACGAAGGTGTGCGCTACGACTGCGGTAACAAAGAAGGATGGTTTAAGGCAAACGTGGCACTGGGCCGCAAGTATCACAATTTGCTTCCTTGAGCCCGAGAAGAACCCCAGCGCCCTTTCGCTGACAAACGCATCAGGGTACGCAACGCGACCATTAAACCGATCACTTCGGTCATGGCAGCTGGGATCCACATGGTCAACCCGCCGATCATCTGATCCGTTTGCGCCTCCATCGCAATGGCTCGTCCACAGAGATCGAACAAGGGGTATAAGTCGCGCTCGGTGAAAGCAATGATGGCGCCGGCCACCATTTGCGGCGCCATGGTCACAATAGGCGAAATCACTCGCCCGCCTGGGCTCATGGCGGCCGGCGGGCAAACGCGTCGGTCAAGAATTAAATTCCAGTACATGAATCCAGTGATCACCACCGACCAGTTCATTAATCGGTATAAGCGCCAGTCGAGCATTGAGTAAAACTGCACTGACGGGATCAACCACACCACGACCAAAAATATAAACAACGCCGGCACGATAATAGGATTTGTCAGAATTGCGATCAAACTGCGCCCAAGCCCGGTTTGATTAAAGCGCTGCAAGGCACGCCGCCACGTGAGCGGCAAACCGGCTCGCAACACTTGACCGGGGTAGGCCGCCATCACCACCAGCGGCCCAAGGTGATGCAAAACCAAGTGCTGAATCCGGTGCATGAAAAACATACGCTCGGCGTAATAATCAAGCATGGTGTGTAAAGATAGATACAACATCACCATCCCGCTCCAGAATAGCCACTGCCTTATGCGGTTCACTCGATGAACGCGCTGACCGCGCACAAACAACACGCCTGCGGCCAGAAAACAGACGAGCAAGGTGGGGGAGAACTCCCAGGGTTCGAGCCAGCCAATCCAATCCATCGCAAAACCTTATCGAGTGAGGCCTTCTCGTACAGAAGCCGCCCAGAGATTGTAGTATGTCGTTAGCTCAACCACCGCGTGCGATACCCCTATGCCTCTTGCCACACCCAACCTTGATCGCCTGACAACGCGTCGCAAGCAACTGTTGACCTGGATGCACAGCCTGGGCGGCGGCGTGGCGATCGTTCCCACCGCACCTGAACGCACACGCAATCGGGATAACCATCACAGCTATCGCCATGACAGTGATTTTTATTACTTGACTGGCTTCTCTGAGGCACAAGCTTGCTTGGTTTTGGTGGCGGGCGAGGTGGATCAAAGTATTTTGTTCTGTGAAGGCAAAAATCCAGAAATCGAAATTTGGAACGGCGTACGGTGGGGGCCCGAAGCGGCAGCCGAATACTTTGGCTTTAATCAGGCACACGAGATCAAAGAGCTTGATACCATCCTGCCAACCTTACTGGTTGGCCAGCGCAATATGTTTAGTACCCTGTCGCGCTCGGCTCAGCCCGACTTACTCAAACAGCTACAAGGCTGGCTCGTCACGGCTCAAAGCGCGGTGCGCGATACCCGCGCGCTACCTCGGCAATGGTTGGATCTGAGCGACGTGCTGGCAGAGATGCGCTTAGTCAAAGACGCCTCTGAGCTTGCCACCATGCGCGCGGCGGCCACGATTTCTGCACAAGGCCATGTACGCGCGATGCAGGCAGCGCACCCGGGCTGCCACGAGTATGAACTTGAGGCTGAACTGCTGTATCACTTTCGCAAACACGGCGCACAAGCGGTGGCCTATGACAGCATTGTGGCAGCGGGCGCGAACGCCTGCGTACTGCATCATCGCGCGGGCAATGCCGTGATGCAAGAGGGTGATCTTGTATTAATCGACGCCGGGTGTGAGCTTGACGGCTATGCGTCAGACATCACGCGGACGTTTCCGGCTAACGGCAGATTTTCAGGGCCGCAGCGCGCGTTGTACGACATCGTTTTAGCGGCGCAGCAGGCGGCTTACGAAAAAACCTCGCCGCAACATCATTTCAATGCGGGGCACGATGCTGCGGTACAAGTGCTCACGCAAGGCCTGCTAGACGAGGGCTTGCTGCGAGGCACACTCGCCCAAGCGATTGAAACCGCATCCTACCGACAGTTTTACATGCACCGCACCGGCCACTGGCTAGGCATGGATGTGCATGATGTGGGCAGCTATCGCGACCCCTTGGCCTCGGCGCAAGAGCGCCCTTGGCGTCAGTTGCAAGCCGGGATGGTATTGACGATTGAGCCGGGGCTTTATGTTCGCCCCACACCAGACGTTGCAGAAAAATTCTGGGGCATCGGCATCAGGATCGAAGACGATGCCGTTGTAACCGAAACAGGCTGCGAGTTGATCACGCGTGGCGTGCCCGTTGCCGCAGACGAGATCGAAGCGATCATGCGCGCGCGGTCATGATTGTTATATCGTAGGGTCACGCGCACGCAGTACTGATTGATCTATCGTAGCGCCACACGCACGCCGTACTGATTGATCTATCGTAGCGCCACACGCACGCAGTAACAACTGTTACACGCTACGGGCACGTCTAGGCACAATTTGTCCATCTTGAAGTTCATAATAACGGTGCGTAGAATCGGCGTTCAATGTTCAGCCAAAAAGGAAACACCAAGATGGAAATTCGCCTTACAAAACTTGAAGCAGTCATCCCGACCCTTGCGACCAAAGAAGATCTGCAACGTGACATGAACGCACAAACTTGGACGATCATCCGGTGGATCACTGGGGTTTTGATTGCGGCCACCACAGCAACCACCGCGACAACTTATTTGATCGCCACGGTCACCAAATAAGTCGCGCTAATCTGAATTTAAATTAAAGCCGTCAAGCCACCCAAGCGCAGTCCAGACATAGATCACGATCATTGCGATGCCAAACATCAAGGCAACGGTGCCGATTAACAGCGTAAAAATCGCGATCAACACGGCACCCCAACCGCTTGGGCGTTCGCGTACCAAACCCTTGTTATAGAAACCGTCAAACCGCGCGTCGCTCATCAGGCACAAAACAATGGCTTCGATAAAGCCATCAACAATCGGGATAAACAGCAAGAAAAATGCTGGGTTCTCGTACCAGATATCAGCAAAGGCGCTCGCAATCATCAGCGCAACACCCAGCACACTCACCATCCAGGCGTGGCGCCGCCCCAAATACCACCAGTGCGCGCCCACACAGCCAAACAACGCGGCTAATAAACCCACCGTTGTTTTATGACGAAACCGCGCTGCGGACGTTGAATGAGGGGCAGAAGATGCAGTCATGAGACTCTGTAAAATTTTAAGAAAAAGAAATCCAAGCAGATCGAACTAAAGTGTCGTATTGACTCGCACAAAGCGACCTTGCTGTCTTGAACGAAAGTCGCAGCAAACACAACGGTAGTGTAGAACATGCAGCTGACTCTTCGTGTCGGCTACTCAAAGGTGGCACCCCGTTCTAATTGATGCCTGACCCGCGGTTATTCCCTGTCAACACTTGACAGTGGCATAAAATACAAGAATGCAACCACAAGACTTTGACCTGGCGATTTTAGGCGGTGGCCCCGTCGGCAGCGCTTTAGCCCTACTGCTCGCGCGTCTCGTACCCCAGCCAGCGCGTATTGCCTTATTACAATCTGAGACCGCCTCGCAATACGGCCATCGCCCCGAGCTTGACCCGCGCGTGTTGGCCGTCAACCACGGCAGTCGTGTTTTGCTCGAAAGTCTAGGCGCCTGGCCACAGCAGGCAGCATTGATACAAACCATTCATGTGTCACAACGCGGTCGCCTTGGCCGCACTGTGATCAGGCACCACGACTTTAACGTGCCCGAACTAGGCTGCGTGGTGCGTTACAGCCAACTTTACGACAAGCTCGCCAACGCGATAGAAACAAGCGGCGTACAAGTTTTAAGCGGCGATAGCGCGCGCGTGATCGGTCAAGATACTGCAGGCGTCAGTATTGAACAAGGATCACGACGCGTGCGCGCAAAGCTAGTGGTTCACGCAGATGGGCTGGCGGGTATTGAACCTACCCGTCAGTACACTCAATCTGCCCTACTCACGCGTGCCCGAGCGAGTAGACCACGACCAGGCTGGGCCTTTGAACGCTTTACCAACGCAGGCCCGTTAGCTGTATTACCTCATCCCGAAGCGCTAGGCGAACAATCCATCGTCTGGTGCTGTACGCCTGAGCGGGCCAACGCCTTGCAAGCTTTAGCGCCTAAAGACTTCTCGCTAGCGCTGACCGAAATGTTTGGTTCGAGGCTAGGTACGCTCTCGGTTGATAGCCCTGTCGCATGTGTGCCCCTGGCAATGACCCTGCGCCCTCAAACGATTGACGGCCGCTGTGCAGCGATCGGCAACGCAGCCCAAACGCTACACCCTGTCGCAGGACAAGGGCTGAACTTAGGGCTGCGCGACGCCGCAACCCTTGCAATTGCTTTGCGCGAATGGGTTGTTGCCCCCGAGCAAACGCCAAGCGCCGCCTTGCAACGCTATGAACAGCTGCGCGGTCCTGATCGTCAACTGACGGTTCGGCTGACTGATTTGCTTTCGAGAGTGTTCACCACAAAAGCGCCTGTGGTTGAGCACGCCGCCGGCCTGGCACTGTTAGGGATGGATCTTTTGCCAGCCCTGCGTGCGCCGCTCGCGCGCCATTTGTTGCAAGGGCTGAGGCTCTAGCCACTCCCCACTCAAACTACAAGCGATCAATTTATAGCCTCGCACC
>JBIIWK010000158.1:0-7667 GCA_044338955.1 Burkholderiaceae bacterium | reverse complement strand
TAACCACCACCGCTTGGGGCCGAACTGCGGTCATTACTAAAACGCCCACCCTTTTTACCACCGGCACCACGGCCAGCGCCTTCGGGGCGCGCGCTTGGAGTGCGTTGTGGCTCGAGGCCTGCAATCACTTCTGAGGGGATTTGATGACCAATGAAATGCTCGATACGGCGCACTTTATGACGTTCGCCATGCACGGCCAAGGTATAAGCCAAGCCATCGCGCCCTGCACGGCCGGTACGGCCAATACGGTGCACGTAGTCTTCAGGCTGCATCGGCAGATCGTAGTTAATCGCGTGGCTAATGGCTTGCACGTCGATACCGCGCGCGGCGACATCGGTAGCCACCAACACGCGCACACGGCCGTCTTGCACTTCAGTCAAGGTGCGTGAACGCTGGCGTTGATTCATATCGCCATGCAAAGCCATCACTGAAAAACCCGTGTCAGCCAAATGCTCGGCCAGATCATCTGCGCCGCGCTTGGTGGCGGTAAAGACAATTGCCTGATCCATAGCAGCATCGCGCAAAATGTGGTCGAGCAAACGCAGCTTGTGGCCGGCATCGTCTGCGTACAACAGTGTTTGTGTAATGTTGGCGTGGCGATCTGAAGGCGAAGCCATTTCAATGCGCTGTGGATCGCGCATCATACGTGCTGCCAACTTGGCCACGGTGCCATCAAGCGTTGCTGAAAACAACAAGGTTTGACGATCTTGAGGCGTGCGATCAACGATCGTATTGATATCGTCAATGAAGCCCATATCCAGCATACGGTCGGCTTCGTCGAGCACGAGTGTGTGCACGGTTGACAAGTCAACCCGACGCGCTTGCAAGTGATCAAGCAAACGGCCAGGTGTCGCCACCAGCACGTCAACCCGACGCGACAAGGCTTTGA
This sequence comes from Burkholderiaceae bacterium, assembly GCA_044338955.1. Taxonomy (GTDB): domain Bacteria; phylum Pseudomonadota; class Gammaproteobacteria; order Burkholderiales; family Burkholderiaceae_B; genus Zwartia. The sequence continues at coordinate 6,778 of JBIIWK010000158.1, read as the reverse complement.
GCTGAGCGCCGTAAGGCATACCGCCCACAACGGTTGCGATACGCAGATCGTCGAGGTTGCTGCCGTAGGTTGCGGTGGCTTCGCTGACCTGCAACGCGAGTTCGCGTGTTGGGGTCAACACCAGCACCTGCACACCACGGCCTTTGTTGGCGGATTTTTGAGCGATGCGATTGAGTGCTGGCAGCATAAACGCTGCCGTTTTGCCGCTACCGGTTTGCGACGAGACCATTAAGTCAGAGCCGGCCATTGCAGGCGGAATCGCTGCCATTTGCACAGGCGTAGGCGTTGTAAAACCGGTACGTTCAATTGAAGAGAGTAAAGCGGGCGCGAGCCCTAACGAATCGAAGGACATGACTTTCCTAGAGGCCAGATAGTGGCCGTATGACGCAGCCCGGAGAATTGGTAGACCGGCGGTAGTCGGTTGAATCGAGCATCGTGCCGACCGAATCAACCGAACGTCTGGGCTGGTAATCCATCTATCTGGATCACACTTGCTGCCCACGAAAGGAAAGGAGGTCAGAAATCGATGATGTGTGTGCTTAGCTAGGCATTGCCCGCTAGCGTCCTGCGACATCTTTTTTGCAGTGTGCGAATACTACCCTACTTTTAGCTCGGGGTAAACCCTTTAGGGCGAATAATTATGCTTTCCAGTCAATTACTTGCAAGTTTTGTTGCAACAACCACGCATTTGCCGCTGTGAAGTGCCCGCAACCAATAAAGGGATTGGCACCGCGGCGCGCCGATAGGGGTGAGGGGTGATTGCAAGTCAAAATCAAATGTTGAGGCTGACTGGCCAGTAAGTCTTGCTTGGTTTGCGCATGCGCACCCCACAGCATAAATACCTTAGGATTTGGGTCTTTTGCCACCGCCTCGATCAACGCATCGGTCACGGTTTCCCACCCTTGTTTGGCATGCGAAGCCGGCTGCCCGTCTTCGACGGTCAGCGCGGTATTCAACAGTAAAACCCCTTGTCGCACCAAGCGCGATAAATCATTTTGATCCGCGTTAGGTTTCAGCACTAATTGCGTGGGGTCGTCGGGGTATTCAAGCGCGATCTCAGCAAGGATATTGCGCAAGCTCGGCGGGCACGCCACGCCATCCGGCACAGAAAACGCCAACCCCTGCGCTTGCCCCGCACCGTGATAAGGATCCTGACCCAAGATCACCACTCGCACGGCGTTAGGGGTTAAAGATTCAAGCGCGCGAAAAGGATGCATCGGATAAATGACGGCTTCGCGTCGTAAGCGCAACGCCAGCATTGCAGACAAGCTCTCGAGCGCGCACTTCGCCTCGCTTTGACGCAATACGGTCTGCCAAGCTGGCGCCAGCACAGCGAGGTGCGTTGACAAATCCGCTTGCGTCAAACAATTAGAACGTACGCGCAACTGAGAAGTCATCGGCCATCCAGTCTAGCGACCAACGCTCGGTGGTAACCATTGAGCTGTGGTTCAACCCGCGCACGTCGCGCCTCTTGGGCCGCCTGCGCTTGCGCATCGGCTTGTGGTAACGCGGCCCAGACGGCTTGCGGAAAATGCGGATCATCTTGCCAGCGCGGAATCACGTGCCAATGCAGATGAGGTACGACATTGCCGAACGCTGCGAGATTAACCTTATCGGGCTTGAGCTCTAGCCGCTGCACCTGTTCAACCAGCAGCACAACACGCAACAACTCGGTTTGCTCGGCTGTGGTCAGGTCTGTCATCTCAACGACGTGCGCAGCCCAGATCACACGTGTAAACCCCGGATACAGCGCATCACAAGCGTCAATGACACGCAGTTGTTGGTTTTGCCACAAGACCGTGCCACCGGGCGAGTGGCACAACAGGCAATCAGCGTGAGACATATTCAATTGTCTTATTCATGGTTAAGAGGTAAAGCCTGATCAAGGTTGCATCAAGTCAGCGATCCGCTGCGTAGGTCGCGGCCAACGCGCGCGTCAGACTTAAGCATCTTCAAGCGCTTTTACAATTGCTTTTAAAACCTCGACGCGCGCATAGTGCTTGTCATTTGCCGGCAAAACATGCCACGGTGCCGCAGTAGTGTTGGTATGGGCAAACATTTCGCGCGCAGCGGTATCGTAAGCCTTTGCTTTACGCCGATTGCGCCAATCATCTTCGGTGATTTTAAATTGCTTAAACGGTGAATGCATGCGCTCTTTGAAGCGCTTGAGCTGCTCTGCGGGCGTCACCGCCAGCCAAAACTTCAGTACGATCGTACCGTGTTCAACCATCTGCTGCTCAAAATCGTTGATCTCATCATAGGCGCGCGTCCAGGCAGCCCGCGTAATCAGTTTTTCAACGCGTTCAACCAGCACGCGCCCGTACCAAGACCGATCAAATATAGCAATACGGCCTTGCCTCGGTACATTTTGCCAAAAGCGCCATAAATAAGGCCGAGACATTTCAGATTGCGTGGGGGCCGCGACGGGCATGACATCAAAGAGACGCGCATCAATCGCACGCGTCACACGTCGAATCGCACCACCCTTACCCGCCGCATCTACACCTTCAAAAACGAGCGCCAGCGCACGCTTTTTAAATGCTTTGTCACGAACAAGTTCTGTCAAGCGATTCTGCAAACTCAGAATCTGCGTTTCGTGCTCGCTCTTGCCGAGTGTGGCCTTGTAATCAAGGAGCCTGAGCGGATTGGTCTGACGCGCCACGGTGGGCACACTATCAGGCTCATGAAACACCGGCACCTTAATCGTACGCACCTTAAGCGCCTGAAGCACTGCTTGAGCACTGCGCACCATTCTGAGCTTTGGATCGGCGCTCGGGACCACAACCCAGGGCGCGTGAGGCGCATCGGTGCCATCCAAAACCAACTGGCTGGCGCGCCGGATTGAAGCAAATTTCTTGTGCGCCCTTAAGTCGAGCTTATCAACCTGCCAAGCCGTTGAGGGATTCGCCAATAAGCCGTCGATGCGCGCTTGCTGCGCATCGCGCGACAAATGAAACCAAAGCTTAAGAATCTGTACGCCATTGGCTGCCAAGGTGGATTCAAACCGCCTGACAAAACGAATCTCTTGTTCAAGTTTTTCGAGGTGTGGGTGCTTGCGAGCCGCCTCTTTGAATAATGCGGTGTAACGCGAACCAAACACGATCCCAATCTCACCCTTTGCAGGCAGTTTCATCCAAAATCTGCGTGCATCAGGATAGGCCCGATCCTCACGACTCGCCTCGGGGAAAGCGATTGTATGAATATGACGCGGATCCATCCACTCATTTAGTAAATTAATCGTCTCGCCTTTACCTGCTCCATCAATACCCGCCACCAAAATCAACAAGGCTCGGTCTTGTACTGCGATGTGACGATATTGCTCGTTGACCAACTGAACGCGCAAGTGCTTTTCAATCTTTTTAAACTCGTCTTGCGATAACTGCGGATCTGCTTCGGCTTCTTGAAACATCGGGGCACCACCTTTTTTAGGCTGCTGCGTAAACTTGATAATTTTCAGTGACTGATTTTGTTTGGCTACGGATTCTGACCTTCAGTCTCTACCTTGCCTAGCGCGCATGAGTCCGATGACATAAGCGTCAATGACCACGGCACGTTCGGCTAGGCGTCTTGCAAAGCAGCTAAGCGTGCAGCGCGCACACATTGTTTAATCTGATCGGGCGCACTGGCTGAGCGTGCAGCGGCACCGGCGTCGACCGCGAGCACAACTTGCAACCAAGATTGCCAGGCCTCGCGCAGCACCGCTGCCGCCTCAGCAACAAAGCTTGCCGTTGCTAGCAACACTTGAAAACGCTCAGGCTTACGTAACGCGTCGCACGTTTCAAACAGCGATAACACCGCGTCTGCATGCCCTGCGTCCTGCAACGCGGGGCACACTTCGCTCGAGGCTGTCAGGCCATCGCCTGCGCCACGAGACGCAGCGTGCAGGCGGGCTGTTGCTGTCAAGCCATCGTTTGCGCCACACTTGCCCGTTGAAAGCTTCTGACTCAGCTGCGACATCGCCGCCAACACGAGCGGCAACAAACGCGTCATGTCGGCGCACTCTGACGGCACACGTAGTCGTGTGGCAAGCGCCTTAATCTCAGTGGTCTCGAGGCATAACACCGCGTACCGCGACGCTAACGGCAAGCCTTGTTGTGCGACCCGATCCGCTAAATCCTTTACGCGCGAGCTGAGCGCCAGTTCTGGCATGATTCGCTGCGCTGCGCCAACGTCGACCAACAGCCCCAGCATCCGCCCAGGCTGTTCAGACATTAAGCCTCGCGACAACTCTTGCCAGACACGCTCTGGCACCAGCGCATCAACCTCGCCCGAGGCAACCATTTTGCGGCAGAGCGCAAGGGTCTCTGGTGCCACAACAAACTGAGTGAAGCGCGCCATAAATCGGGCGAGGCGCAAAATTCGCACTGGGTCTTCTTCAAACGCAGGCCCCACGTGTCGCAACACCTTTGCGCTTAAATCCTTTGCGCCATGCAACGGATCCACCAACTCGCCCGCCATCGATTGCGCGATCGCGTTGACGGTTAAGTCACGACGCTTGAGATCTTCTTCTAGCGTGACCTCAGCGCCGGTATAGAACGTGAAGCCTTTATAGCCTCGGCCCGACTTACGTTCGGTCCGGGCCAGCGCATATTCTTCTTTAGTGACTGGGTGCAAGAACACCGGGAAATCGCCCCCTACGGGGATAAAGCCGCGTGCAACCATCATTTCAGGGGTGGCCCCCACAATCACCCAATCGCGATCGCCCGCAGGCAAGCCGAGTAAAGCATCGCGTACCGCGCCACCGACGATATAAACCTGCAAACCCTCGGTTGCGCGATCAGTGCTCACGGCAAAGGTGTGCGCCCATAAGGCTGAGGCACGATTTCACCCAAGCGTTGTTTGAGCGACTGGGGTTGACCGCTAAATAACGCTGCGTAGTACACCGCGTTAGACATCACGGCTTTGACATAGTCACGCGTTTCGTTAAACGGGATGGTTTCGGCAAAGATCGCGCCTTCAACTTTACTGTCAAGCTTCGAGCGCCACAACATTGGCCGACCCGGCCCCGCGTTATAGCCCGCACTGGCCAGTACCTGCGAGCCCCCCAAGTCCGACAACACCATACTCAAGTACGTTGTACCAAGTTTGGTGTTCGTATCAAAATCATTGACTTTCGCAGGTGTGAAATCCGTCATCCCAATTTTGCCCGCAACCCAACGCGCCGTGGCGGGCATCAGCTGCATGAGGCCCGACGCTCCGGCCGACGAGCGCGCGTCCATAATGAAGCGAGACTCTTGCCGGATGAGTCCGTAGACCCAGGCTGGATCGACATCAATTTGTCGCGCTTGTGCAGAAACACGCCCCTCAAAAGGTGCGATGTAGCGCTGCGAGAAATCAAATTCTTTTTGCGTACGCTCTGACGTATTCACCACGCGGTCGTAAATATTTTCGTGTCTTGCGACTTCGGCAGCAGCCATCAGTTGCCGATCACTCATGCCGCGTAAGGTGAAATTCCATTCTGGCACAGCATCGCCGCGCCAGCCGCGTTTAAACAAGGTGACCGCGCGTTGCAAGCCTGGGTTGGCGCGGGCCTGCGCCACCTCTTCGGCCGTGACGGGTGCGGGCCGGTTAGGCGCCACAATCTGGCGCCCCAACTCTTCGAGGGCTAACTGGCCGTAAAAATTGAATTGGCCAACGATCGACGCGTAGGCCTTTTCAGCCTCTTGTTTTTTACCCGTTGCGGCTAAGCCTCGCGCACGCCAGTACACCCAAGCGGCATCGGCCTTTTGTGTGGGCCCCATGGCGTCAATCGACTGAAGAATCCAGGGCCAGTCGATACTGGTCTGCCGCAAAGACGCCCGCACGCGCCAGGCGTTATTGGTATCCGACAGCCCTAACGCACCTGTTTCACGATACCAAGCGTACGCGCGGCTATCAAGATTCATGATGGCCAGCAAGCCCATCTGCCCGTACACCCATTGCACATTTTTCTTAGGCAATTGCTCAGCCCAAGTGCTGCTCACTTTCGTTGCGGTCGCGTTCAGGTCAGCGCGCGCAGCACGTGCCAAGCCCACCGCAACGATATCGTTACGTGCACTTGAACGCGGCCCAGCTTGAGTATTTAACCACTGCACAGGCTCACGAAGCATGGCGTCGTACGCTGCCAAATCAGCGGTTTCAAAAACCCAGGCTGCGTAACGCCGCGCCTCGGGCAGCTTATTATTTTCGATTGCGTCATATAAATACGGCATCAATTCAGCCGAACCCAACACGCGATCGGCCACCAACTGATCAAACAGTTTTAAACAGGCGCCAAAAGGCGCAAACACTTTAATTGCCTCGGCAGCGGTCGCGCGCCGCCCCCCCATGTGGCGTGCTTCAAGCTGCGCGCACAAGATTTGTGGGTTCGGATTCAGTACGTCACCCAACTCGCGTACGGCCACAAAATCTCCAGAGCGCGCTGCAGCCAGTATCCATTCGCCCTTCAACCTATCACCAAGGTAGGCTGTTTTGTTTTTAGTAATGAATTCTGTCAAGGTTTGTTGCACCCCAGGCATATGGGTCGAACCCAGTTGCGTGCGCAACGACCAGTATTCGGGATACATGCCCAGTACATCACCGCGCGCCTGAGGCACAAAGCTTGCCAGTTGCCCCCATTGCTTGGCGTTCATCGCATTACGCGCCGCAGCGACCGCGCGCGCGGCAGGCGTAGAGTCTGAATCAGCGATCGACGGGCCAGCTTGCACCGCACTGTTCGGGGCCGTTGAAGGGGCGTTGCCGGCGCGCACGGGCGCCAAGGGCGTCACAATCTCAGTGGCTGCGTCAGGCAGGCGCTTGA
>JBIIWK010000157.1:0-7676 GCA_044338955.1 Burkholderiaceae bacterium | reverse complement strand
GCAAGTTCACGCTCGCGGCCATTTGTGACTTCACAAAGGCTTCGCCAAAGGTCACGCCAACGCCCATGACTTCGCCGGTGGATTTCATCTCAGGGCCAAGAATGGTGTCGACACCCGGAAATTTTACAAACGGAAACACGGCCTCTTTGACTGAGAAATAATGCGGCACGACCTCTTTGGTGATGCCTTGCGCTGCCAAGGTTTTACCGGCCATTGCGCGTGCGGCAATTTTTGCTAATTGCAAGCCAGTTGCTTTAGACACAAACGGAACCGTGCGCGACGCGCGCGGGTTCACTTCAAGCACGTAGACATCGCCTTTTTGCACGGCAAACTGCACGTTCATCAAGCCCGAAACGTTTAGCGCCCGTGCCATCAAGGCAGTTTGACGCTTGATTTCGGTGGTCATCTCAGCCGACAACGAAAACGGCGGCAAGCTACACGCCGAATCGCCAGAGTGCACACCCGCCTGCTCGATGTGTTCCATCACGCCACCGATGAACACCTCTTGCCCGTCGCACAGGCAATCGACATCAATCTCGATGGCGTCATTCAAAAAGCGATCAAGCAATACCGGCGAGTCGTTACTAACTTTCACGGCCTCGCGCATGTAACGCTCAAGGTCTGTTTGCTCGTGCACAATCTCCATGGCGCGGCCACCCAACACATAGCTTGGGCGCACCACGAGGGGATAACCAATTTCTTGCGCATGGGCCAAGGCTTCGCTTTCGGTGCGTGCGGTGCGATTAGGCGGTTGGCGCAGATTAAGCTTGGTTAATAACTTTTGAAAGCGCTCGCGGTCTTCGGCCATATCGATTGACTCGGGGCTGGTGCCAATGATTGGCACGCCGTTGGCTTCAAGCGCACGCGCGAGTTTTAACGGCGTTTGACCACCATACTGCACGATCATGCCCACGGGTTTTTCGATGTGTACGATCTCGAGCACATCTTCGAGGGTGACAGGTTCAAAATACAAACGATCAGACGTATCGTAATCAGTCGACACGGTTTCGGGATTGCAGTTGATCATGATGGTTTCAAAACCATCTTCGCTTAACGCCAACGCGGCATGCACGCAGCAATAATCAAACTCAATGCCCTGGCCGATACGATTGGGGCCGCCACCCAGCACAATGATCTTTTTACGATCGGTTGGCTTGGCCTCGCATTCTTGCTCGTAGGTTGAATATAAATACGCCGTATTGGTCGCAAACTCTGCCGCGCAGGTATCTACCCGCTTAAAGACTGGGCGCACATTTAATTGGTGGCGCAGTTTACGCACCTCGCCTTCAACCGTATCCAGCAAAAAGGCTAAACGACGATCAGAGAAACCACGGCGTTTCAGTTGCCACAGCGTTTCAAAATCGAGGTCAGCGAGCGTACGCTGCTCAAGCGCTAATTCGATATCAACAATTTCTTTGATCTGCGCCAAAAACCAGGGGTCAATCTTGGTGAGTTGATGCACTTCATCCATTGTGAAGCCTTGCGCAAAGGCATCGCCCACGTACCAAATCCGCTCGGGGCCAGGCTCGCCTAATTCGATTTGAATCTTTTCGCGATCGGTGGTTTTTTGATTCAAGCCATCTACGCCGACTTCTAAGCCGCGCAGCGCTTTTTGAAACGATTCTTGAAAGGTCCGGCCAATGGCCATGACTTCGCCTACCGACTTCATTTGCGTAGTTAAGCGTGCGTCTGCTGTTGGAAATTTTTCGAAAGCAAAACGCGGCACCTTTGTCACGACATAGTCGATCGTAGGTTCAAACGAGGCAGGAGTTGCACCACCCGTGATTTCGTTTTTAAGTTCGTCTAAGGTGTACCCCACGGCCAAGCGGGCAGCGACCTTGGCGATCGGAAAACCCGTGGCTTTTGATGCCAAAGCAGATGAACGCGACACACGCGGATTCATCTCGATCACAATCATCCGACCATTTAAGGGGTTGACCGCAAACTGCACATTTGAGCCGCCAGTATCAACGCCGATTTCGCGCAATACCGCGATCGAAGCATTACGCATGATTTGATATTCTTTATCAGTCAGCGTTTGAGCAGGTGCAACCGTGATCGAGTCACCAGTATGCACACCCATTGGGTCTAAGTTTTCGATCGAACAAACGATGATGCAGTTGTCGGCGCTGTCGCGCACGACTTCCATTTCAAATTCTTTCCAGCCTAGCAACGACTCTTCGATCAAGAGCTCGCTAGTCGGCGACGCCTCTAGACCACGACGACAAATAGTTTCGAATTCTTCGGCGTTGTACGCGATACCGCCACCGCTGCCACCGAGGGTGAAGCTAGGGCGAATCACTGCCGGAAACCCTGAGGTGCCCAGCTCAATACCGATGCGACGCTGAACTTCCCAGGCCTCTTCGAGCGAGTGCGCCACGCCTGACTTGGCAGACTCAAGCCCAATCGAAGTCATTGCGACTTTAAATTTTTGACGATCTTCGGCTTTTTCGATCGCGTGCGCGTTGGCGCCGATCAACTCGACGTTGTATTTTTTGAGAACGCCGTGCTTATCCAGATCGAGGGCGCAATTTAATGCCGTTTGCCCGCCCATTGTTGGCAGCACGGCATCAGGGCGTTCTTTTTCGATGATTTTTTCAACGACTTGCCAGGTGATGGGCTCAATGTAGGTGACATCGGCGGTTTCTGGGTCGGTCATGATGGTGGCAGGATTGCTGTTGACCAGCACTGTGCGATAACCCTCTGCTTTGAGGGCTTTGCAGGCCTGCGCGCCTGAGTAATCAAATTCGCACGCTTGCCCAATCACAATGGGGCCAGCGCCAATAATCAGGATAGTTTTTAGATCGGTACGCTTGGGCATGGTGACTCTTTATTTGTTGCTGGCCATCAGGCTCATGAATTGATCGAACAAGACAACGATGTCATGTGGCCCGGGGCTCGCTTCAGGGTGCCCTTGAAAACAAAAGGCAGGCCTGTCGGTTAACTCAAATCCCTGCAAGGTGCCGTCAAACAGCGACACGTGCGTGGCACGCGCATTGGCAGGCAAGGTTTTGACGTCAACCGCAAAACCATGGTTTTGCGCCGTAATAAACACCCTGCCCGACGCCAAGTGTTGCACTGGATGATTTGAGCCGTGGTGGCCCGTTTTCATCTTGATAGTCTTGGCACCAATAGCCAAACCCATAATTTGATGCCCTAGGCAAATGCCAAACGTGGGTAATTTGCGTTCAAGAAACACTTTAGTGGCCGCAATCGCGTAATCGCATGGGTCTGGGTCGCCTGGACCATTTGATAAAAATACGCCATCGGGCTTGAGCTTAAAAACTTCATCGGCGGTCGTTTGTGCCGGCACGACGGTGATGCGACAACCGCGCTCGGCCATCAAACGCAAAATATTGGATTTGACGCCAAAATCGTAGGCCACCACATGGGGTAACTGGCTGTCGCTTTTGCCAAAACCGGTCTCGAGCTGCCAGGTGGTTTCTGTCCAGCTAGCCTGCTGAGTGGCAGACACGACTTTTGCCAAATCTTGACCTGACATCCCAGGAAACTTGGCAGCAAGTTTCAAGGCCTGCGCAGCATCGTCACCCACCAAAATACACCCCCCTTGCGCACCACCCTCACGCAAAATACGGGTGAGCTTGCGGGTATCGATTTCGGCGATCGCAACAATACCTTGTGCTTTTAGATAATCAGGTAATGACTGGGTTGACCGGAAATTGGATAATTGCTCGGGGCAATTGCGCACAATCAAGCCGGCAGCATGAATTTTGGTGGACTCGACGTCTTCGAGGTTAACCCCAGTGTTGCCAATATGCGGATACGTTAAGGTCACGATTTGGCCGCTATAGCTAGGATCTGTCAAAATTTCTTGGTAGCCTGTCATGGCCGTATTAAAAACGACCTCGGCGACAGTTTGGCCCTCAGCCCCAATTGAAACGCCTTTAAAGACGGTTCCGTCGGCGAGCGCTAGAATTGCAACAGCACGCTTTGACTGGGGGGCGTTTTGCTTAGCTCGTAGTTCATCAAATATATTCGGCAGCACAATCAACCCCAGCGTTAAAAATTAGTAAGCAAACCTTGGAAGTATAACTGATGGCCAGCCTTCTCGACTCACTTCGCGCCCAAACCACTGTTGTTGCCGATACGGGCGACTTTGAGAGCATGCGGCGCTATTTACCCACCGATGCGACCACCAACCCCTCTTTGATTCTCAAAGCGGTGCAACAAGAGGCCTACCGCCCCTTGCTAGAGCGTTGCGTGAAGGCCAATCCCAAAGCGGCAACCAGTGACCTGGTTGACGAGCTGCTCGTCTCGTTCGGGAAAGAAATCCTTAATATCGTGCCTGGCCGAGTCTCAACCGAGGTGGATGCGCGCCTATCGTTTGACACTGTTGCCACCATCGCGCGTGCCCATCAGCTGATTTCTCTGTATCAAGCCGCTGGCGTTGGGCGCGACCGCATCCTGATCAAAATTGCGGCAACCTACGAAGGCATTCAGGCGGCACGCACCCTAGAGGCTGAAGGTATCCACTGCAATCTGACCCTGCTGTTCTCGCTGGTGCAAGCGGTTGAGTGCGCCGATGCGCGCGTACAGTTAATTTCGCCCTTTGTGGGCCGCATATACGACTGGCACAAAAAACAGCAAGGCAGCAGCTGGAACGAAGCCGCCAACAGCGGTACCAACGACCCCGGCGTGCTATCCGTATCAAAAATCTACAGTTACTACAAAAATTTTGGCGTCGCCACCGAAATCATGGGGGCGAGCTTTAGAAACACTGGGCAGATTTTGGCACTGGCCGGCTGTGACCTATTGACGATCAGCCCCGACCTCTTGGCGAACCTCAGTGATACGCAGGGCGAAGTCAGCTCATGCCTAAACGCAGCTTACGCAAAGGCCAACCCGGTAGAACGCTTACCTTCGGGCGAGCAGGCCTTTCGCTTTTTGCTCAACGAAGACGCAATGGCAAGCGAGAAATTATCTGAAGGGATCAGGGCGTTTGTGGCTGACGCGCGCAAGCTTGATGTGTTGATCGACGCTCAGCGCTGATCCTCACAGCTTTTCAGTTTCGCCCGATTTAGGCTGCCAGCGCATGAGGCGTTTTTCGATCACACCAACGATCGAATCTAAAATCAGTGCACATGCTGTCAGCACAAAAATACCGGCAATCACCGTGTTCACATCTAGCGTACCCTCGGCTTGCAAGATCAGATAACCGACCCCGGCGGCCGAGCCCAAATACTCGCCCACCACCGCGCCCACAAAGGCTAAACCGACCGACGTGTGCAAGCTTGAAAACACCCAACTCGTAGCACTGGGCAAATACACCTGCCTGAGTAACTGTTTACGATCGGCACCCAGCATACGGGCGTTATCGAGCAAGGTTGGACTGACTTCGCGCACGCCTTGGTAGACGTTAAAAAACACAATAAAGAACACAAGCGTGACGGCTAGCGCAACTTTTGACCAAATCCCCAAACCAAACCACATGGCAAAAATCGGCGCCAAAATGACGCGAGGCATTGAGTTCAACGCTTTGATGTAGGGATCAAGAATATTGCTGGCCATCGGCGAGAGCCCTAACCACAAACCCACACCAAGCCCTGAGGTCGTGCCAATAAAAAAAGCCAACACCGTTTCGGTTAAGGTAATACCTAAGTGTGAATAGATATCGCCGTTCGCGACAAACCAGTCCCAAATCCTGCCCGCAACACCAAGTGGCTTACCAAAAAAGAAAGCAATTTTTGGATCGGCAGAGGCGATTTGCCAGCCACCAAGCACCACAATCAGAATACCGACTTGCCACACACGCAACGATAACTTCGAGGTGGGTTTTAAAAAGTTCAACATATCAAGCTCGCTTTTGCTGGGCGTAGCCCTTAAGAACTTCATCGCGCAACACTGCCCAGATCGCACCGTGCAGTTCAATAAACCGCGGTAGCATACGCACTTCTGCGACATCACGCGGACGCGGCAAGTCGATCACAAACTCACCGATCGGATGGGTGCCAGGCCCTGCAGATAAGACCACCACCCGATCACTCATGGCAATCGCTTCGTCTAGATCGTGCGTAATAAACAGCACCGCTTTCCGCTTCGCCATCCATAACTCAAGCACTTCGTTTTCCATGAGCTGGCGAGTTTGAATATCAAGCGCCGAGAACGGCTCATCCATCAAGATCAGATCGGGGTCGCGAATCAGGGTCTGCGCGAGCATCGTGCGCTTGCGCATACCGCCTGACATTTGATGTGGGTAGCGATCTTCAAAACCGCTCAGACCAACACGCTTCATCCATTCGCGCCCCTGCTCACAAGCTTGCGCACGCTCAACGCCGGCAAACTCAAGACCCGCCACGACATTATCCAGTGCGCAACGCCAGGGCAGCAACGCTTCACCCTGAAACATATAACCCGAGCGCTTATTGACTCCGTTTACGGGTTCGCCAAACGACTCAACCACACCACTGGAGGGCGCAAGCAAACCTGCTGCAATATTCAACAGAGTCGATTTTCCACAACCAGTCGGGCCGACAACCGACACAAACTCGCCGGGCGCAACTGAGAGCGTACTGTTGGCCACCGCCGTATAGCGTTGACCAGGATCATCGCGCGAAACAAACGTACATGTGATGTCTTTTAACAAGAGCGCCGGTGTTTGTGCCTGCGACTGACCCGTGACTGCGACTGCTTCAGTAGATACCATCAACCATACTCAATTTAAGCTTTAACTTCAAACGATCTATTTTGTTGACGCATGCACCGAAACGTTGACGCCTAGGTGCATGCGTTCACGCCAAAGTTTAGACTTTAACTTCAGGGTATTTTTCATTAGCGCGACGTGTGAAATCGTTAGTCCAGGTTTTAGCCAAATCAATTTTGGCATTGCGAATTTCTGAATTGTAAGCAGCTAGCGCTCTCAAGGCGGTTGGCGGCCCGTCTTCTGGGATCATGCCGTCAGGCGAAATCGCCTCAAAACATTTTTCAACAGCCTTGGTGTAAATCTCTGGCTTGCCTTGCAAATAGCTAGCGGGCACTGCCTTTGTGACCCCTGCAGGGCCTGCTTTAATAATCCACTTATCGGCCCTCACAATCGCATTGGTCAACGCTTGCACTGTTTTTGGGTTTGCGTCGATATACGCTTGCGGCAGATACAGGCTGCCGGCAGGCATGTTGCCACCAAAAATATCTTGCGTATCTTTTAGGCGACGGGTATCAACAATGGTCAGGATGTCATTCGCTTCTTCGAGCGTGGTAATCACGGGATCAATATTTGAAAGCGCATCAATCTGACCTTCGCGAATTGCCGAGATCGCACCGGCACCTGCGCCCACACCAATGAAAGAAACATCAGTCGGCTTCAAGCCGTGTTTGGCCAAATAGAAGCTCGCGATCATGCTGGTTGACGAGCCAGGCGCAGTCACCCCGATTTTTTTACCACGCAAATCGGCTGCCGTCTTGAAATTTGGTAAAGTCTTTTTCGAAACGCCCACCGTAATCATGGGGCAACGACCCTGCAAGACAATGCAGCGAAAAAACTGACCCTTGGATTGCAAATTGATCGTGTGCTCGTAGGCACCCGACACCACGTCAGCACTGCCGCCGACCACTGCCTGCAAAGATTTTGAGCCGCCGGCAAAATCCGAAATTTTTACATCGAGGCCCTCGTCTTTAAAAAAGCCCAACTGCTCGGCAATCGTGAGCGCTTGGTAATAGGT
>JBIIWK010000156.1:0-7723 GCA_044338955.1 Burkholderiaceae bacterium | reverse complement strand
TAAGAGCCCAGCCATATACGGCACGGCGAAGACGTACGATAAATCAAGAACGCGAACGCCATCTAGTGGAAGTTTCTTTTTCTTTTCCATGATTAGTGTTCTGTTCCTGTCGTAACGTCAAGACTTGCGAGCTCGGTGGCGTTTAAGCCAAGCTGCGTGACTAAAATTTCGTGACGATGTTCATCCAGCATGGGCGAGCGACGACGCACCTTTGTGGGTGTGACAGAAAGTTTAGTGAGCTCTGCCGGAAACTGTAAGTGGGTGTTGGTCGCAGGGTGCGCAACTTCAGCAAAAGCTTGGCGCTCACTGAGGTGTTCGCAGTTGAGTAAGTCATCTGCGCTTTGGACCATGCCAATCAATATTCTTTTTGAGGCGCCCGCTAAAAACACTTCTTTAGCGTCGCGATCTTGTACGCATTCTTCGAGTAGCGCACGCACTTCGGGCACGCGCTTCTCGCGTTGTGGCGGACTTGCGAATTTAGCTTCGCGAAACTCAGGACGACCAAACAAATCGGCTAAGGTTTCGAAGGGGGCGCCGCCACCGGTTTGAAAGGCCAGAAAGCCTTTGCGCGCTGCAATCGGTTCGCCCGCGAAGGGGTCTTGCACAACAGCACGGCGGCCTTGTACGGCGCCTAAAAAGCCGTAGTACGACTGATTTAACACCAGTTCAGAGGCGAGGCACTCATGAATCGATACGTCAACGTGCTCACCAAACTGATCGGCTTGCGCAGCGCTGTACGCCATGGTTGAGGCGTAGGCTGCCGTTAAGCCTGCACAGTAAAACGACTGCGATAGACCATGTTTGAGTGGTTCGCGATCGACTTGACCACTGATGGCCATGATCCCGCTCATCGCTTGCAGCGTAAGGTCGCTGGCGCGGTAATGCGCATACGGACCGGTTTGACCAAAATTTGTAACCGAGGTCACGACCAGAGTCGGATTCCATTCAAGCAATTGATCAACGCTATAGCCCCAGCTCTCAAGCCTGCCTGGCTTAAAGCTTTCGATCACAATGTCGCTGTTCTCTATGAGTTTGCGCAGAACGGGTCGGCTCGAGGCCAAGCGCAAGTCGAGCGCTACGCTGCGTTTGTTCCAATTCAAATATTGAAACAACAGACTCTGCTCGCTCGCCGCGGCATCGGTTTTCAATGGCGCAAGATAGCGCGCAAAGTCACCCCTGCCAGGCTGTTCGACTTTGATTACGTCTGCACCGTAGTCACCGAGTAGCCGGGCCGCAAAGGGCCCAGCGATACCATGACTCAGATCCAGAACGCGTACGCCCTGTAATGCATGTTGCATACGAACCCTACTTAGGCTGCGGGTGGAACAAAAGGATAAGGAACAGGCTGACCATTTTTATAAGGCAGTGCAACCGTTGCTGTACCGGGAGTTGACTCTTTGCCCACATCGTTGAGGATGCCCAGCTCAATATCAATCAAACCGTAGCCGGGGCCTTCGCGCTTGGCGATGACACGACCCCAGACGCGTACCGCCTCTTCAACAATATTCATTGCGCGAAACTGAAAGCTGGCTTTCCAGGCCCAGCCATTTGGGCCGGCCCAATCAGCAAGCATCTGCATCACGAATTGTTGCTTGAGTGAGCCGTTAATCAGCAGCCCCGGTAACTTATCGTGTTCCATCGCAAAGGGCTTGTCGTAATGAATCTTGTGCCAGTTTTCCATGGCGGCAGACCAACGCATTAAGTGTGCGGTTGTGAGGGGGCCCTTTTCAAGCCCGGGGATGTCAGAGCCAATCGCGACATCTTCAAAATTAGGAGTCGTACCGAGTGCCATATTATTTTCTCCGGATTTGTGTGCGGCGGGTGCGAATCAACAAATCACCGTCGCCATTTCGATACTCTGTCTCTGTGACAACCAAGACAATGAGACCTTTGCTGGTCTCTTTCTCGCTAATATCTGCGTAGCTTGAGGTTTGGCTGACGGTTTCACCATGACGCGCGTAGCGAAAGAACTCAATCTCTGAGCCACCATTGAGTAGTGCGTAGCCGTTTAGAGGTTCAAGTGCGGGCAAGCCGCCTGAACTCGTCGCTGCCACGATGCCATCAAAGTCGATGTTGCGCGCATTAGCTTGAATGGGATCTGGCACGCCGAAGGCACGGCGCGCTAGGTGCGTCGGGTAGAGCGGCGGTGCAACAGGCCCACCGTAGCGCGCATTGTTGGCGCAAGGCTTATCAAAGATCGGATCTTCGTACATGATGGCTTGTGCATAACGGCGCACGCCACCACGTTCAACGGAATCACACGCCATTTCAGTCGTGGATTTCATTCCGATATATTTTTTTAGTGAGTCGGAAAGGGCGGACATTTTTAATCTCCCAAGATAGTAAAAATAATGACTGGTGCTAACTACTGACTCGTACACTTAAAAAGAATGACTGATGCTGACCATTGATGCGTTCACTTAAAAAGAATGACTGATGTCGACGATTGGCTAGTTCACTTTAACACCGGCGTCTTGCACAATTTTTTGCCAGCGTAGGGCTTCACCTCGTACCTATCCGCACGGTGAGAAGGTGTGCGCAGGATTTCATGTGTTAGGCCTTTGGTGTTAAGTAACGTTGTGGGCTGATCGTGAATTTGCTACGACAGTTCAGCGTATCAAAGTAGTACCAGTCGCCATCATGAAATTGACGCGTCCCTTTTGAGGGATCAATTTCTTTGGCGCCGTGGGCGGTTTCACCTGTTTTAGATTCGGCCCCTTCGAGGTCAATCGCTTTACCGCAAACTAGACATTTCATAGCTCTTATCTCAAAAATAATATTAACTTTTAAAAAATCGAAACAGCAAGCAACCTATGAATCGATATGACACTCAGCTGGTGAATCTGGGGTTTAAGCCTTGTTGCAAGCTTCCGTTGCAATAGATTCGGTCGCCCGAAACTATCACTTGAGCCTTCAGGCCTCCACCGGAACGGGTTGCCCTAAAACGACATGCCCAGGCATATCCAAAAGCGCCTGAGCAATACGTTCGCGATGCTCGTAACTAGTACCTAAGCGCATCGACCACGCTGTCACACGTCGCAACCACAGATGCAAATCAAACTCCATCATGAAACCAATGCCGCCATGGATAGATTGCGAGTTGCGACAGACTGCAGGGCACTTGTCATTACAAAACGCTTTGGCTTGCGACACTTCAACCTGCGCGGGCATGCCATTATCCATTTTCCAAAGTGCTTCGTAAGCCAGCAGCTCACCACCATCAATCGAGATAATCATGTCGGCACACGTATGTTGAATCGACTGAAAGGCACCAATGGGCTGGCCAAAGGCTTCCCGAAACTTTGAGTGATCAATCGCCATCTCTGCATCGATACGTGTGGCGCCTAGAATTTGGGTGCATAACAAGACGGTAGCAAGATCAAGTAGGTCTTGCATGATCGGCCAACCTTGATTCAGGCCGCCCAGCATATTTGCTTTTGGTACGCGCACCTGCTCGAATATCACTTCGCATTGTTGGTCTTTTGCAAGGGTACGCAGGCGGGCATGAGAGATACCGGCGGCGTTCGAATCAATCAGAAACAATGACAGGCCCGCATTTATGGCAGACGCTGGAGCAGTGCGGCAAGCCACTAAAATTTGATTGGAGGCGGCAAAGTTATCAACGAATAGTTTTTTGCCGGTGATGACAAAGTGATCGCCATCCGCCACGGCAGTCGTTTTGACCGTCTCAGGTAAAAATCGTGGATCTTGCTCAGAGAAGGCCCAGGTCAGAATTGTTTTGCCCTCTGAAACGCCCGGTAATACGCTTTGGCATTGCGCCTTGGTGCCTGCTTTCTGTATCGCGAGCGAAGTCACTGCAGTGCTATGCAACGGAATCGGTGCCATGGCGCGGCCGACCTCTTGCATGACGAGGCCCAGATAGGTGAGTGGTAAGGCTTGACCGCCGTACTCTTCGTTCAAACACATACCAGTCCAACCCATCTCGGTGCATTTTGCCCACAGCTCGGGTGGATGGCCGATTGGATCCTCTTCCATTTGACGTACCAAGGTCGTTGAGCATTCTCCTTCAAGAAACTCGCGTGCGCTTGACGCTACTAACTGTTCTTCATCGTTTAAAAGCACGTCCATCTTATTTCCTATATGTTCTTCAATGACTGCAGCGTTGAATGCTTATGTTTCTGAGGCCTTAGGCTATTTGGCGGGCGCTTTGGCGCGACGCATCGACGGCATCTCAAGCCCACGCTTTGCCACTTGATCACGCATAATCTGTACACTGCCGTGATTGATGCCTGATTGAAAGGCACCCATTGTGTTGTGTGCGAACACACCTTTTTCAACCGCATGCGGCGAGCCATTGAGCAGTTGACCGTACGACCCTAACATCTGCGTAATTGCTTCAGTGGTTCTGACACCATGCTCGGGCGACCAGACCTTTTCAGCCGAGCCTTCGTAGGTAAAGTTACCGCCACGCTCAACAATCGACATGCTGCGCATCGTCATCAGACGACACACTTGCG
Organism: Burkholderiaceae bacterium; assembly: GCA_044338955.1. GTDB lineage: Bacteria > Pseudomonadota > Gammaproteobacteria > Burkholderiales > Burkholderiaceae_B > Zwartia. The sequence goes on along the minus strand of JBIIWK010000156.1, from coordinate 3,245 downwards.
CCTCAATCCACAGTTCGGCAATCTTGTCACGAATGGCGGGGTTGTCTTTAGGTGCATAACCACCAAAGTCATTGGCTTTGACCCAGTTCACAATATCCTCGTCGCGGCGCACAGAGCGCAAATAGCGAGCGGCTCCAACACGATCAAGGTTCAAGCCCATCGAGCCCACACGCCAGCCTTGGTTTTCACGGCCGAGCAAGCACGATTCGTGAATACGCACATTCTCAAAGAAGACTTCGTTGGTACGCGCGTCACCGTAAGTGGTGCCGCGTGGCGCGCGTGGATTGTTTTGAATCGTCCAAAGTGGGCGCACCGTGAGGCCCGGCGTATCCATCGGAAATAGAAAAATCGAAATGCCGTCATGACGACTCGCATCGGGATCCGTGCGGGCCATCAGATACATGTGGGTCGCATGATGGGCAGACGTCGTGTACATTTTCTGGCCATTGATGACGAAGTGATCGCCATCACGGATTGCGCGGCAACGAAGCGCTGCCAAGTCGGCGCCCGCATGGGGCTCGGTAAAGCCAAGCGCGAAAGAGTATTCCATCTTGATCAGTTTTGGCAGATAGTGTTGCTTCTGCTGTTCGGTACCCACTGCCATGATGGCGGGTGCGCCGCTGCCAACTAAGCTGATCGGTAAGCCCGCCCGTTGAAATTCTTCTTCGATAATATTTTGGCTGACCCGATCGCCGTCGGCGCCACCATACTCTTTGGGGTAGCTATATCCCAGCCAACCGCGATCGTCGATCTTTTGATACAACGCAGTGACCAAAGGGCCGCGTTTGTTAGACAGGCGCTCACCTTTACCGGCTTCATGCGCCTCTTCAGTGGCATCAAGTTCTGCATACACCTCGGGCGTCATGTGCGTACGAATAAAATCCAGCACGTCGCGGCGCAACTGTGTCTGCTCTGGGGTATGACCGAAATCCATCTCTCTATTCTCCAAATACACGACGCACTGCGGTGCGCGCATTTAAGCTAAGTGCGCCAAAGTCTCGGCGTCAGGCCAGCGTGGCTCAGGGCGGGGTGAAGGTCTTGCGGTGGCCGAGTAAGGCTGCATTTGCTGCGTGCGCACATTTTTGTGCATGGATTCTGTGGGATTCTAGGAAATCGTGCGGCACTGGCCAAACGTTTGATCCTTTACGAACACAAAGCAACTTTGTCTCAAACCACTTATTTTTAAAACTATTTGTATGGGATTTATCCTAGCATAAAGGCATAGGCTCAGCACCTCATTTCTATCCGCCATGTGGACACGCGCGTTGCTGGTCGTGCGATTGGTGGCGCAAAAGTTAAGCGAAGCCTGGGGCAGACGGCAGGTGATTGATCGTCGCCTCGCAAACAGAGGCCTTGACTGGCACACATTTCGCCAAAGCAGTATCCTGATTTACTGGCAAAAGGTTTGGCAAGTCATGCGGCAATCCTGAACGCTCTTAAAAAAGCTGAAATCAAATTCGAAAATTAAACCCGGAGACACTGCAACATGAAGATTTTATTTTTTAATGATTTCAAGCTCGGCATCCTGAAAGGCGATCAGGTGGTTGATGTGTCTGCCGTCGTGGCTGACATCCCACATCTGGGCCCACATGATTTGATCAATGGCTTGATCGAGCGCTTTGACGCCTATCGCCCTAAGATCGAAGAGGCGGTGCGCAACGGTACGGGTGTACCAGTGAGCTCGGTGCGTATTCGCCCACCTCTGCCTAAGCCCGGCAATATTGATTGCATGGCCGTAAACTACATGGAAGACGGTACGCGCACTGCGCCGGCGCCGATCAATGCCTTTCAGAAAGCACCCGGTGCAATTATTGGTCACGGCGATACGATGGTGCTGCCTGATGTTGCGGCCAGTGTGTTTGAAGGTGAGGCAGAGATTGCCTTGGTGATCGGTAAGCGCGCCACCAATGTCGCGGCCAAAGATGCAATGAAATATGTCTTTGGCTACGTCAATTTCATTGACGGCTCGGCACGTGGATTAGGCCCCGAAGGCAACGTGTTTTTTCAAATGAAATCGCGCGACACATTCGCACCCATCGGGCCTTACATCGTGACTGCCGATGAAATACCCAACCCGCAAAATTTGCAGATTCGCCTTTGGAACAATGGCAAACTGATGCAGGACTTCAACACCGATGACATGGCGCACAATATTCCGCGTTGCATTGAATGGGTGAGTTCGATCCACACTCTCGAGCCGGGCGATATTGTGGCAACGGGCACCAATCATCGTGGCCTGAACGCGTTCATCGACGGTGACAAGATCGAGCTTGAGTGTGAAGGGTTGGGTCGCTTAGCGTTCAACATTCGCGACGACTTAAAGCGCACCTGGGGTCGTCAAACACGACTTGAGCACGCTGATGCGAAGTTGCCAGGTGTGCACACTCCGCAGTTGACGGGTAAATACAAAAAGTAATCAGAGTGATGAGGTGGCAGTTTTGATGGTTGTGTTGGTGCAACCGTCTTATGGTTCCTGCAGCCACTTGATCGCTAACGCTTGATTAATTTTGAAGAATAGTTTTTAAGTAAAAAAATACGCCTCAATCGAGTCGTATTTTTTTTCAGATCGAGTAAAGCTTAAGCGAGCGACGTCTCAGCCACTGCATTGCGCCCAGCGATTCGCCCAAACGCAAAGCACTCGCCGATGTTGCCGGTACCTTGATACAGATAACTGTACATCGAGCCCATCTCACCCGCGCTGTAAAGACGTGGGATTGGTGTGCCATCAGGCCGCACGATTTGCGCGTGTTTGTTGCGACGCGGCCCACCCTGCGTGTTCAGCATTGAGGGTGAAAGCTCGACCGCATAATAGGGGCCTGCGCCAAATGGTGCGAGCATTTTCTCGCGACCCAAATCGCTATCTGAACCTGCAGCACACTGTGCGTTCCAACGCGCGACAGTTTGATCCAAACTACCTGCGGGCAGCTTCAGTAAGGTTGCAAGTGCCGCAAGTGTTGGGGCCGACTTGATCCAACCCTTGGCGAGCTCAGCCCGATTGTCTTTGCTCCACGCGTAGCCGCTCATGATTTGGGTCCAACCGTGCGTTGGCTTACCATCATAAATAGGACCACCATCAAGCATGGTTTGATCAAAAATCATATGCATCGGGCAAGGTGTGCGCAATGCTTGCCACTTACCGTTTTGTTCAACTTTGCCGTGACGCGTTTTATATTTTTCATCGGTAAAGCGCTTGCCATCTGGGCCCACGACGACCATGCCACCGACCGGCTCATGTGAAAAATGCA
>JBIIWK010000155.1:0-7724 GCA_044338955.1 Burkholderiaceae bacterium | reverse complement strand
GATGCCTTTCGCTTAACTGGAGATAAAACATGCCTCGCGTCAAACGTGGTGTAACGGCCAGAGCCCGTCACAAAAAAGTTATCGCCAAAGCTAAAGGTTATCGCGGTCGCCGCGGTAATGTGTTTCGTATTGCCAAGCAAGCAGTTATGCGTGCTGGCCAATACGCCTATCGCGATCGTCGCAACAAAAAGCGTACATTTCGCGCTCTCTGGATCGCCCGTATCAACGCAGCAGTGCGTGAACACGGCGTGACATACAGCGTTTTTATCGCTGGCCTGAAAAAAGCCTCAATCGAACTCGACCGCAAAGTCTTGGCAGATATGGCTGTGCGTGATAAAGCCGGTTTTGCTGCGGTATTGAATCAAGCAAAATTGGCCTTGGCTGCCTAAGCACTGAAAAGTTGTATCCGTAAACGGGGCCGTTGGGCTCCGTTTGCATTTTAAAGATGTGATTTCGCGAAGGTTGTAAAAAATGACTGATATGAGCGATGACCTGATTGAACAGGCCCGTGTGCAATTCGCACAAGCAACGGATGCGGCCTCGCTCGAAAACGCCAAAGCGCGATTCCTTGGTAAACAAGGTTCGCTGACTGAGCTAATGAAGGGCCTGGGTAAGCTTGACCCCGAGGCTAAGCGTGCCGAAGGCGCCCGCATCAATACCATCAAACAGCAAGTCGAAGCCTTGCTCAATGCACGTCGAACTGCGCTGGCGCAGGCCGAACTCGATCTGCGCTTAGCCGCCGAAACAATCGATGTCACGCTACCAGGCCGCGGCCGTGGCAAGGGCGGCATTCATCCAGTCATCAAAACTTGGCAGCGTGTTGAAGCCATTTTCAGGTCGATTGGTTTTGAGGTGGCCGATGGCCCCGAAATCGAAAACGACTGGACTAACTTCACGGCGCTTAATAACCCTGAAAATCATCCTGCGCGCTCGATGCAGGATACGTTTTATGTCGATATGAACGATGCGAACGGCTTGCCGCTGTTGCTGCGCACGCACACTAGCCCGATGCAAGTACGCTACGCGCGCATGAATAAACCACCGATTAAGGTGATTGCACCTGGCCGTACTTACCGTGTCGATAGTGATGCCACACACTCACCGATGTTTCATCAGGTTGAAGGCCTCTGGATTGACGAAAATATTTCGTTTGCCGATTTAAAGGGTGTGTATACAAACTTTTTACGATGCTTTTTTGAAACCGATAACCTTGAGTTACGTTTCCGGCCATCGTTTTTTCCGTTTACTGAGCCCTCGGCCGAGATCGATATGATGTTCACGTCGGGGCCCAACAAAGGGCGCTGGCTAGAGATCTCGGGCTCGGGGCAAGTACACCCTGATGTCATCCGTAATTTCGGGCTCGACCCCGAGCGCTATATTGGGTTTGCCTTTGGCTCTGGCCTTGAGCGCTTAACAATGTTGCGCTACGGTGTGAATGACTTACGGCAATTCTTTGAAGGCGACCTGCGCTTTTTACGCCAGTTCAACGATTAATTTTTTAGACCGATACGGTTACTTATGCAATTTTCAGAGTCTTGGCTGCGTAGCCTGGTTAATCCACCGATCACGACCGACGAGTTGTCGCATCGCCTAACGATGGCGGGTCTTGAGGTCGAAGAAACGTCTTTGGTCGCACCCGCTTTTTCAGGCGTTGTCGTGGCCTTGATTCAAAGTGCCGAACAACATCCTAACGCCGATAAGCTGCGCGTGTGTATGGTCGATGTTGGTGGAACTGAGCCGCTGCAGATCGTGTGTGGTGCGCCGAATGCGGCCGCTGGTTTGAAGGTGCCGTTAGCCACAGTGGGTGCGGTGCTGCCTGGCGACCTAAAAATTGGCATGGCCAAAATGCGCGGCGTCGAGTCGTTTGGCATGCTGTGCTCATCAAAAGAGCTGGGCTTGTCGCAAGAGCATGCGGGCTTGTTAGTGTTGCCGGCTGACGCTAAAGTCGGCGCGAATGTGCGCGAGGCCTTAGACCTTGACGATACCTTATTTACCCTCAAGCTCACCCCCAATCGTGCGGATTGCTTATCCATTTTAGGGGTTGCCCGCGAAGTGGCTGCTTTAACCGGCGCACCGCTAACCGTTCCGCACACGGCTGCAATTAAACCATCACTCACCGAGGTCATCCCTGTGACTGTGCACGCGCCAGATCTTTGTGGGCGCTTTGCGGGTCGGGTGGTACGTGGTGTGAACGCGCGTGCACAAACGCCAGACTGGATGGTTGAACGTTTGACCCGGGCAGGGCAGCGCTCGGTCACCGCCTTAGTCGATATTTCTAATTATGTGATGTTGTTGCTAGGTCGCCCAACGCATGTGTTTGATTTAGAGCGTATGCCAAAGCCCGCAATCGAAGTACGCTGGGCACGGGCAGGTGAAACCTTAACGTTATTAAACGATCAAACCATCACGCTTGATCCCTCGATGGGTGTCATCACCAGTGCCGACGTGCCAGAGAGTTTGGCAGGGATCATGGGGGGGGCTTCAACGGCTGTGTCGCTTGACACCACCAGCATTTATGTCGAAGCGGCCTTCTGGTGGCCTGAGGCCATTGCGGGCAGGGCGCGCAAGTTAAAACTCAATTCAGAGGCAAGTCACCGTTTTGAGCGTGGGGTCGATTTTGAACAGATCCCCGAGCATCTTGACTTGATTACGCAACTGATTTTAGATATCTGCGGCGGCCAGGCCGGCCCCATTGATGACCAGCAAATCAATTTGCCCGCGCGCGCACCCGTGACGATGCGCTTGTCGCGCTGTCACCGTGTGCTGGGCGTACAAGTTAAACAAGAAGATGTATCGCAAACCTTTGCGCGCTTAGGTTTTGAATTTACGGTAGAGGGCGACAAGTTTGTGGTGACGCCACCTTCGTACCGGTTTGACATTCAGATCGAAGAAGACTTGATCGAAGAAGTCGCCCGCATCATTGGCTTTGAAAGCATTCCGGCTCTGCCACCGATTGCTGCGGCGCGCATGATCACGACCCCCGAGACGACGCGTTCTGCGCATACCGTGCGCCATGAGATTGCAGCGCTCGATTACCAAGAAGTGATTAACTTCTCGTTTGTCGAACAAGACTGGGAGACCGAGATGCTTGGGCACGCGGATCCGATTCGTTTGTTGAATCCGATTGCAAGTCAGTTGGCAGTCATGCGTTCGTCTCTATTGCCTGGTCTTGTGGCCAACATTCGCTATAACGCTAACCGCAAGCAGTCGCGCGTGCGTGTGTTCGAGCTTGGGCGTGTCTTTAAACGCGATGCTGCGGTGGCTGATGGGCCCTTGACCGTTGCCTCGGTGCAACAGCCGCAGGCCTTGGCTGGTGCCGCTTGGGGCGCAGCAACCGAAGATCAGTGGGGGCAGAAAAGTCGAGCGGTTGATTTTTTTGATGTCAAGCGTGACCTCGAAGTATTGTTCAGCGCGCAGGCGCATCAACTACGGTTTGTGCCAGCTCAGCATGCCTTGCTGCATCCGGGGCGCAGTGCTCGGATCGAGTTCGGTGAAGCTACAATCGGTTGGTTAGGCGAGCTGCATCCTCGTTGGGTGCAACAGCAAGAGCTTGCGACGGCTCCGGTGCTGTTCGAGGTTTCGCTTGAATCGTTAGCGGTGCTGCCAATGCCCAGTCTGCACGAGCTGTCGCGTCAACCGATGGTGCAGCGCGATCTGGCGATCTGGGTTTCTGCTGACAAGTCGGTGCAAGCGCTGCTTGACACCATTCATCAGACGATTGCAGCAGACACAACGCTTGCCGTGGTGCAGCATGTTGGCTTGTTTGACTTGTGGCGCGATCCAGCAAAAGTGGATTCTAACGAAAAGAGTCTTGCTTTTAGAGTCTCATTGCAAGACACTGACAGCACGCTGGATGAGGCGCAGGTCGATCTGTGTATGTCTAAGATTCGTGCCGCCCTCGAAGGCGCTCACCAAGCTCGCTCACGTTAAACCAGAATGTCGGAAATTAAACAATGACAAATGAACATTCTTTAGCAGAATCGCGCACGTTGACCAAGGCTGAGTTAGCCGAAATGCTCTTTGATCGCGTAGGCTTGAACAAACGCGAAGCGAAAGATATTGTCGATACGTTTTTCGAAGAAATTCGTGATGCCTTGGCCCGCGGCGAACCCGTTAAGCTCTCGGGCTTTGGTAATTTTCAAGTGCGAAACAAGCCACCGCGCCCTGGGCGAAACCCTAAAACGGGTGAAACAATTCCGATCGCAGCGCGTCGGGTGGTGACGTTTCATGCAAGCCAAAAGTTAAAAGGTGCGGTCGAACACACCGAAACACCACAATCTGATGTATAAAACAAAACTCTAAGTTGTCTTTGTTCAAAGCTGAGTTTCGCGCTGCACGACTAGAAACCGTCTCCCATTTATATGTTTTGAGTCGGCAGGTTCGTTGCTTGATTGCGCAGACTCTTTTACTCGTCACGTTTTTACGCCGCTAAATGACACTTTCAGACACGCCAATCGTTTTGCCGCCGATCCCCGCAAAACGCTATTTCACGATCGGTGAAGTCAGCGACCTCTGCGGTGTCAAGCCACACGTACTGCGCTACTGGGAACAAGAATTTACCCAATTAAAGCCAGTGAAACGTCGAGGTAACCGGCGCTATTATCAGCACCACGAAGTGTTGTTGATTCGCAAGATTCGTGAGCTGTTGTACGAACAAGGGTTCACCATCAGTGGGGCCCGCAATCGCTTAAGTGAAGGGCGTGAAATCCCTCAAGATCCCGATGCAGCCGTGCGTTTGACCGCGGCCGAACTACACGCGTTGCGTACCGAATTACACAGCATTCAAGAGTTGCTCAATCAAGCCTGTATTTCTGCAACGCACCCAGGCCAGCTCGACCTCAGATAGGGCTTTGCTCTGCTATACTTACGTTCTTTCGGGGCGTAGCGCAGCCTGGTAGCGCACTTGCATGGGGTGCAAGGGGTCGAAGGTTCAAATCCTTCCGTTCCGACCAGTTATATCAAAGGGTTAGCTTTCACAAGAGGCTAACCCTTTTTGTTTGTCTTAGAAACTTTGCTTGCTGGTTACCGTTCGGTTGCCGTTTGTGCGGTCACTGCAAGTAACGAGTGATCTAAGTTCGTGGATCAATGACAGCGGCAGTTTATATTCGTGTCTCGCAAACTAAGTGAAATCCAACTGGCTTCAATCTTGTCCGGCCCGACCCCACCGGTTATGCAACCCATCAATCTTGTACGTACAAACGTATGTTCAATAAAAAATGCATGACTGTTTTCACAGCCATGCACGTTCAACACTTTACAGAATTTGCTTAAACAGATGCAGTTTCTTTAACTTCTGCTTTTGGTGCGTCTGTCATCGCTTCGTTGACTTTACTCTTGAATACACCACGACCACTGATCAGGTTGAAACTTTCAAGGGTGCCGCCTGTTTTGAAGTGCTCAAGGAACAGATGTCCCACAGCGTAGGTGATACCCGCTGAAGTTGCTGCCAGCGCGGTGCCTGACAACAGCATGCCAATGCCTGGAAGAAGTTTGAACGTTGTTGATGCGACCACGGGTGCAAGCATGCTCGCCCCCAGGCTGCCGATCAGGCTGATCACGATTGGACGTGCGAGTGACTTATTGAAAGGTACGTCGTAAGTCTGGCAGAGTTCGTTGATCATTTTGAGTTGCACGCCAGTGATTGCCACGATATCGAGACCGGGAATCGGGAGCATACCGGCGCCTGCAGACCATGCGACGTTGTGTTTGATGACTTCGTGTGCTTTTTTCAGCTGAGCAGATGCGTCGACGGGAGTATTTGGCTGAACTTCGGCCGCAACGGAGGCAACCTCGGGTTGTTTGACTGTCATGATGCTTCCTTTAAAGCGATGGGCATAGGGACAAGAGAATAAATTGCACGTTATGAGGTTAACACGTAAGGTATAAAAATTGTATTTATATTCAAATAGTTAGATTATAAAAACCCTCGGACTGGGATAAAAAAACGCGACTGCGGGTAAACACTTCATATTCTTGCAATGTTCAAGTGGTTTTTTTCATTGACTGACGTAATTGGATGAGCTTGCTGACCATTTGAAAATAGGCAACTCGAGGCGCCTGTGCATAACGCCAGAGCGGATCAACTTTCCAGAAGCGATTAATCGAGCAGATATAGTCTGTTTCAAGCGCCTCGATTTCATGCCACCAGCCGACTGGCATATAAAGCGTTTCGCCTTCGGCAAGAATAATCACCTTACGATGTTTGAGTGCCTCAGCGAGCCGTGGAAACTGCTGAAAATCAGGCTGATCAATATAAGGTTGACTAAACGAAGGCGGCATTTTTCCGTGAGAAACCGGAAAGGGATAGAGATTATTGGTTTGTCTGGGGCTAAAGAGTGAAACGCGTTTTGCTCCGCGAAACTGGGAGAGCGTGCCATCCATACCATCGAAGTGCAGGGGTTCAATGTGGCCTCCCGGACCGACCCACAGGTTGATATCGATCTTGGGATGTTGTCGAAGCCCGGTGTTTTTTGCGATCAGGTCAATGCAGGGGCCAATGACCGAACGCAAGGCAGTCTGACCCATTTCTACAAGCGCGAGGTACATATGATTGTGTTTTGCAGAGCCATCTTTCAGGTGATCGCAGTAGTGCGCAATCTTCATGGATTGCATTTCACAATACGATTTCCATTCAGTCTTTGGTCTTGAAAATCTATCCGCACCATAAATGCGCGTCATCACTTCAACCTCTCCGACGAGAGACACAAGTTTATCGATATCAACAGGTATTGCAGTTTGCAACGCCTGGGTGATTACGACAGGTTTTCCCGGAAGTTGGAATAAATGACGAAAAGTTTGAGGATTCAGATCATGAATCGATACGCGAGGAACTTCACCCATTTCAATAAGCCTTCGATCCGCACTTTTTGAAAGTTGGGGCGAATACGTCTGAGAGGTATGCATATAAAGTTATCTCGGTAAATAGTCGTAAAAATTAGTCGTAAAAATTAGTCCTGTTCTGTTCATGAACCGAGGATTGAAATTTCTTTGACGGTCAGAGGCTCACGATCGCGCGCGCACAAAAAGTCCGGACGCGGTGGAGCGTTTTCATCATGTGGAGCATTTGACACTGCGTTGTAAGTCAGGATGACGATCCGTCTCTGAAAAGGCGAAATATTTGGAGGAGAGGCATGAACCAGATTGCCATTGAACCAGACCGCAGTTCCCTTTCTTCCTTTTGCCGAAAACAATCCACCTTTGTTAACAAGTGCGGCAATTTGTGTTTCGCTGACCTGATAAGTCAGAGTCGCACTGACATTGCCCTCCCACCCTTCAGGAGAGTCACTTGCTTTTTCCGAGTCAATAGAACCCGCGTTATGTGACTCCGGAATGAAATAAAGCGGACCATTAAATTCAGTGATGTCGTCAAGAAAAATCATTACACTGACGATTGCATTCGTGAGTATGTTGTCTTCCTTTCTCCAGTAAATGTAGTCTTGGTGCCAAGGCCATATTTCACCTGAGAAGGCCTGTTTCAGGTTGACCTTTAGTTGATGGACATAGACTTCGTCCTTGAGGATCTGACGGGCAGGTGCAAGCAGTTCTGGTTGGCGTATCAGCGCATTGTAAGTTTCGTTATAGAGATGACAGCCGTGAAAGGCACGATACGTCGTATTGTCTTTCTCTTTAACGTGACCCGGCAGCGGAGCTTTTGCAATCTCATCAAGACTATCGACAAGATTTTGCGTGTCGTGTGAAGAAATAAGTTCATCTTGAACAAGAAA
>JBIIWK010000154.1:0-7760 GCA_044338955.1 Burkholderiaceae bacterium | reverse complement strand
CCCCGGTTGGCGATCAGAATCTTTTCAAACATGTCAGACGATCACAAAAAGCGGTTGACCGTATTCGACGGGCTCGCCGTTTTCGACCAGAATCTCAGTGACCACGCCAGACTTATCTGCCTCGATTTCGTTGAGCAGTTTCATGGCTTCGATGATGCAAAGAGGCTCACCCTCTTTGACGGTCTGCCCCACTTCAACAAAGACGGCAGAGCCCGGATTAGCGGCACGATAAAAAGTACCTACCATCGGAGCCTTGACCGTATGCCCTGGGGCAACAGGCGCGGCTTCGGGCACTGCGCTACCTGCCACACCTGCCGCAGGCGCTGCGGGGGCATAGCCAGGTGCCGCAACCGGCGCAGCGTAAGCAACCGGGTGCTGTACTTGCGAAAACTTAACGATGCGGACCTTGCCTTCGCCCTCAGTGATTTCGAGCTCGGCGATGCCAGATTCTGACACGAGGTCGATCAAGGTTTTGAGTTTTCTGAGATCCATGATGATGTTTCCGTAAAGTTCTAGATTGAACAGTCTTAAGCCTGACAGGCCTTAAGCCGTTTGTGAAGGCTGCGCGGCAAACCGAACAGCAGCTTCGTACCCGTAGGGACCTAAGCCCACAATGACCCCCACCGCTAACTCGGATAAGTAAGAGTGGTGGCGAAAAGTTTCACGTTGATAGACGTTTGAAAGATGCACTTCGATAAAGGAAATCTTGACCGCAGCTAGAGCATCGCGAAGCGCCACACTCGTGTGGGTGTACGCACCTGCGTTGATCACAATAAAGTCGGTTCCGTCGGTGCGCGCGGCCTGTATACGATCTACTAACTCGCCTTCGTGGTTGCTTTGATAACACGCGAGTGTGGCGCCCAGACTGCTTGCCACCGACATGAGGTGAGCCTCGATCTGTGCCAAGGTCGTGTGCCCATAAAGGTGCGGCTCGCGTAAACCTAGCAAGTTCAAGTTTGGGCCATTCAAGACGAGGAGGCGTTGTGCCATGCGTAGAGCTCGGTTGTGAGGGGCGAAAAGTTAGCCGAGAGGCGATCGGAAACCAGATAAATCAACTAAACAGAGCGCATTTTTACGCTAATTGCTGCGATTTGTCTATCTACGTCTTCGATTTGATAACGAGACGTTCAATGCGCTGCCGCAAATCAGTGGGTTCAACCTGACCCAGAATTGAATCGAAAATGCTGCCATTTGCATCGAATAGGAGGGTAAAAGGCAAACCACCCGCGCTATTCCCTAACTCGCGAACCATCGCAATCCCTGCATGGCCAGCAACAAGCAATTGATACGATACCGGCAGTTTAGCAACAAATTGAGCAATGTTTTGCGCTGTATCGATACCAATGCCAACAAATGTGATTTCAGGCCGCTCTTTAGCCATACCATCGAGATAAGGCATCTCTTGCACGCAAGGCGCACACCAGGTTGCCCAAAAATTGACCACCAGAGGCCGCCCCTTGAGCGCACTGAGTGAAAACTCTTGGCCATCGAGCCCAGGTAACCGCGCTTGATACAAGGCCTGGGGGTTGGCGCTGACACGCGTGGGCTCAGCTGACATCCCCACGGCCCGATTAGCGGCCGGGGCCGAGCGCGACGAGGCACGCCAGGCCGCCCAGCCAGTTACCGCGATTGCACCCAGGCCACCTGCACCCAGCAGAACAGTTCGTCGTTTCATAGCTTGCATCATACCGTCTCACTCTACAATGTAGCTGGGAGAATTTTCATGCATTTGCACATCTTAGGAATCTGCGGCACGTTTATGGGCGGGCTCGCCTTGATCGCGCGCTCGGCGGGCCACCGCGTCACGGGCTGCGATACGGGCGTCTATCCTCCCATGAGCACGCAACTGCAAGAGCAAGGCATCGAATTGCTCGAAGGCTTCGACCCCAGTCAGCTCAGCCTCAAGCCTGATTTATTTATTATCGGTAATGTGGTGTCGCGGGGCAACCCGCTGATCGAGGCGATTCTCGACGGTGGCCTACCCTACATCTCGGGCCCGCAATGGCTTGGCCAAGAAATATTGCAAGGGCAACATGTGCTCGCCGTAGCAGGCACCCACGGCAAAACAACGACCAGCGCGATGCTGGCCTGGATCCTGCAGCAGGCGGGGCTTGAGCCAAACTTTTTAATCGGCGGTGTGGCGCCCGGCCTCGCGCTTTCGGCACGCTACCACCCAGCGCGTTCGTTATTTGTCATCGAGGCCGACGAGTACGACACCGCGTTTTTTGATAAGCGCTCAAAATTTGTGCATTACCGGCCGCGCACCGCAATTCTGAATAATCTTGAGTACGATCATGCGGATATTTTTCCTGACTTAGCCGCAATCGAAACGCAATTTCATCATCTGCTGCGCACCGTACCTCGCAATGGCCTGGTGCTTGCGCCGGCGCTCGACGAAGCCTTAGCGCGCGTGCTCGCACGTGGGTGTTACAGCAACCTCATTACCACCGGAGCAACAACCGGCTGGCATACCCAAAGCGTCGATGCCAATGCGTTTGACGTTTTTAATGGTACGCGGCCTCTCGGGCGCGTGCAATGGTCACTGACGGGCACGCACAACCAACACAATGCTTTGGTGGCGCTGCTCGCCGCCGAACACGTTGGTGTATCACCCGCCCAAAGTATCGAAGCGCTCAGTCAGTTTGCAGGCGTCAAGCGACGCATGGAAATCCGCGGCACCGTCAAAGGCGTGACCGTCTACGACGACTTTGCCCATCACCCCACCGCCATCCAAACGACCCTCGAGGGCTTACGCGCCAAAGTGGGCACCGCACGCATTCTGGCGATCATTGAGCCACGATCAAACACCATGAAACTCGGCACCATGGCAGCCCGTTTACCCGATGCACTTGCGGCGGCCGACCTAGTCTTTTGCTTTGGGCAAACCGAGGGTAAACAGGCGCTTGGCTGGGATCCCTCTGAGGTACTAGCCGCACTGGGCACGCGCCTGCAAGCACACCACCAACTTGACGCCTTAGTATTAGCACTGGCCTCACAAGCACGCCCTGGCGATCACATCGTTGCCATGAGCAATGGTGGATTTGGCGGCATTCACACCAAACTGCTTGAGGCACTTGCAACAACACAGGCTTAACCCGTACGCAGTATTGCTCAATCTCGACGGTGATTCGGTGCTCATAGAATCCCGCCACCCGTTTATTTTTATGACAGCTCGCATCAAGCTCAGCGAGCGCATTCAGTTTTTACCGGAACACTACATGTACGTTTTATTTGAAGAAGATGGCGCTTTTAAAACAGGCCACATCCTGTCAGAGGCAGACGCTGCCCTGCAGATTGAATCTAGCACGGGTAAGCGTAGCAAAATTAAACGGAGCAACTGCCTGTACACCTTCACGACCCCTGCACCTGAGGCCTTACTATCTCAGGCCGAAACTTTATCCCAAGAGATCGAGCTGCAGTTTCTCTGGGAGTGCGCACCCCAAGAAGAGTTTGATGTCGAAGGCTTAGGTGCCGACTATTTTGGCCACGCGCCAGACACGCTTGAGAAAACCACCTTGCTGCTGCGCCTGCACAGTGCACCCGTTTATTTTCATCGCCGTGGTCGCGGTCGCTACAAAGCTGCCCCGCCCGAAATCCTGGCGGCCGCGTTGGCCGCGCTTGAAAAAAAGCAACGGCAAGCTGCGCTCACGAAAGAATGGTCCGATCAAATGGTGGCCGGCAGCTTACCTACAGAGGTCGGCGAGCTCGCCGTCAGTCTGATTACGCGCCCCGACAAAAACTCACAAGCCTGGAAGGCGTTAGACGCCGCCTGCACGGCGACGCGGCAAGCGCCTGAACGGCTACTGCTCAGTCTGGGCGCCTGGCCCCACGCGTTGGCGCTACACAAAGGGCGCTTTCTGGCAACGCATTTTCCGCGAGGGACGCAGTTTGCCGAGGCTGCACTCGCGGTCGTTGGCCAAGAACTACCGTTAGCCGAGGTCGAGGCCTACTCGGTCGACGACGTCACCACCACCGAGATTGACGACGCGCTCTCGGTCAGTCTGTTGCCTGGGGGCACTGTTCGTGTGGGGATTCACATTGCCGCGCCCGGCCTCGCCGTCACACGCGGCAGCGAACTCGACACCTTAGCGCGCGCGCGGATGTCGACGGTGTACATGCCCGGCGAAAAAATACCGATGCAACCCGATACGGTCATCGAAGCGTTTTCGCTGGATGCGGGTCGCGCCGTGCCGGCCTTATCACTGTACGTCACAGCGAATCCACTCACAGGTGAGATCCTGAGTCACGAAAGTCGACTTGAACGTGTTGTGGTGCGCGAAAACTTGCGCCACAACCAGCTCGACGAGGCGTTCACCGAAGAGGCGCTTGCCGACACCACACAAGTGTTGCCTTACAACGATTGGATTCGACCGCTGTGGCAACTGGCACTTGCGCTGGCCAAGCAACGCGAACACGTACGCGGTAAACCAGAAAACAACAATCGCGTCGAATACAGTTTTTATGTCGATGGCGACCCAAACGACCCAAACACGCCTGTGCGGATCTTGCCTCGTCGTCGTAATGCTCCGCTTGATCGCCTAGTGGCTGAATACATGATCTTAGCCAATAGCACCTGGGGCGGCTTACTGGCCTCGTGCGGTCTGCCTGGAATTTATCGCTCACAACAAATGGGGCGCGTGCGCATGAGCACGCAAGCCTTGCCCCACGAAGCCATTGGCGTGCCCCAATACGCCTGGTGCACCTCGCCGCTTCGACGTTATGTCGATCTGGTAAATCAGTGGCAGTTGATTGCCGCGATCGAGCACGGCGTATCTGCGCCTCTCGTGGCGCCCTTCAAGCCGCGCGATGCTGATCTGTTTGCCATTATTGGTGGCTTTGAAGCGCAGTACGTTGCCTGGAACGACTTTCAAAATAACATGGAGCGGTTCTGGTGCCTGCGCTGGTTGCAACAACAACAGATCAGCACATGTACCGCCACCGTTTTAAAAGAAGATTTAATCCGACTCAACAATGCCCCTTTGGTGGCACGTCTTGCCGGCCTACCGCAACTCGGTCGCGGTCAACAAATCGAATTGCAGATCACCGGAGCCGACGAACTCGCGCTGGAGCTCGAAGCGCGCTACGTCAGCCTAATTGATGCCGTGGTTGAATCGTCTGAAATCGCTGAGGAGCCTGAAGCAAACTTGGCCGCCACAACTGAACTTGAGGCGGCCGACGCACAGCCGTTGGACACCACCGCACTTGCAACACCCGCGGCAGAAAGCTCTAATACAGGTTCAGGGCTCACGCCCCCACTGATCTAAAGCTTGCGTTGAATACTTTAGCTACTTCACGTGACACAAACTTGCCGGCCGAGCCTCTCGAACCGGATCTCGCCTCAACCCATTTTTTGCGTTGGGCGATCTTGCTTTCACTGCTTTGTCATGCCGCCCTGCTAGGGTGGCAACGGCAAGTTGTTACACCGGCGCGGCCACCGGTTTCAGAGCTTGAAATCGTGATGATGAACGCTGGCACAGAAAGCGCCCCCGTGAATGTCCAAGTGCTGGCCCAGGTCAACGTTGACGGAGGTGGCCAAGCGACCAGCGGCGTAGCCTCGGACACGCTGCCCTATCTTGGCGAAGCACCCGAGGCAGTCGTCTTAGAGCGTTTGATTAAGCAACGCCTGCAACTAGAAGCCGAACAACAACAGCTACTCACTCAGTTGAAGTCTGCCCAGTCAACCCCAGAAAATCGACCAGCCGAACAGTTTTTTAAAGAGTCCCAACAACCTGGTCAAGACCAGCGCGATCAAGCGCAAGTTCTGATGAACAATTCACTGACCGCCCTGTCAGAGCAAGTGCAGCAGTACAACCAACGCCCGCGTAAACTGTTTGACGCCCCCTCGGCACAACAAGCGCGTTATGCCGAATACATCAATCTGTGGCGCCAGCGTATCGAGCAAATTGGCACGCAACAATATCCGAAGGGTAGCGAAGGCAAAGCCTATGGTTCGGTTCAAGCCAGCCTGACCATCCGTTCAGATGGCGTACTCACCGACATCAGCATCGATCGCCCCTCAGACCAAGCCCTACTCAACCAAGCCGTCAGGCGCATCGCGCAACTCGCGTCACCTTTCGCGCCGTTTCCGCGCGAGATGGCCAAACAAGTCGATCAAATTGTGCTGACGCGCACCTGGCATTTTGTCGACGGAACCTTACAGGCACGTTAATCATGATCATCACCTCACCCACAAGCCAAGCCCCTGCCCAAGCGAGGCGTTGCGCTGTGATTGGTAATCCTGTTTCACACAGCCGCTCACCCGCGATTCACCAGCAATTTGCGCTGCAGACCAAGCTGCCTCTTCAATACGACCGGCTGCCTGCTGACCTCGATCAATTTGTACCCACGGTGACGCGCTTTTTTGAGCACGGTGGCACAGGCTTAAACGTCACGGTCCCCTTCAAGCTTGAAGCTTGGCAGATCGCCCGCGAGCATCTAAGCGTACGGGCCACCTTAGCGCAGGCCGTCAACACGCTTTGGCTACAAGACGGCGCCCTCCATGGCTGCAACACCGATGGCGTGGGCTTAGTCACGGATCTACAAGCCTTGGGGCTGCCCCTGAAAGACGCTCGCATCTTAATGATTGGCGCAGGTGGTGCAGCGCGTGGTGTCATTGGCCCGTTGCTGGCTGCGGGCTGCGCGCATTTGCGCATCGTCAACCGCACCCCTGAACGTGCGCACGCGCTCATCGGAGCCTGGCCACGCGAGCACGTGCCAACGCCCAGCAGCCTGTCGGCTGGCAGCCTTGAGCAAGCCACCTCGGCGCACGGTTGGGATCTGGTACTCAATGCCAGCGCGAGCAGCTTGAGTGACGCAGCGCCCGCAGTGCCCTCGGGGCTTTACGCGGCGGGCGGCTGCGCATACGACTTGATGTACGGCGCCCAACCCACCGCATTTATGCGTCAAGCGCAAGCCGACGGCGCACAGCAGTCGCATGATGGCCTCGGCATGTTGGTCGGGCAAGCCGCTGAAAGCTTCTACTTATGGCACGGCGTGCGGCCAGAAACCGAGAGTGTGTTGCGGATGATTCGCGCTGAGCTTGACGCCTCACGCTCAAAAAAGCCTTAAGCCTCTACGCCCGCTCATCACGCATGCCTCTGCCAAAAAATAAACTACCGCGTTCTGAACGTACCAGACTGCCTTGGGGTTTAAACTAACCGCATGCGTACAGCCCGCCGTTATCTCGCCCGTGAAATTTATCGCTCCACTGCTGTGGTGCTGCTCGCCCTGCTCGGCTTGTTCATGTTTTTCACCTTGGTTGACGAACTCGACAGCGTCAGCGACAAATTTCCACTTGTTGCCTTGTTTTACCTGCAGGCACTTTCGATCCCGACTCGGCTCTACGACCTGTTACCCATCGGTTTGCTCATCGGCGCTATTTTGGCGCTCGCTGGCTTGGCGCAACGTAACGAGCTTGTGATTTTGCGCGTCTCGGGTGTGAGCGGCATGGGCTTACTCAAAATGCTTTGGCTGATTTCGATTCCGATTGTGTTGGGGGCCACCGTGCTCTCAGAGGTCATCACCCCGATCGCCGAAATCAAAAGTAGCGAAGCCAATCTTCTGATGCGTGGGCGAGTCGAGGGTGGGCGCCTAGCGAGCGGCTATTGGTTCAAAGAACCCACTGAGGGCGGCGGCACGCGCGTCATCAATATTGGTAGCCTGCTAGCCTCGGGCAACGCTGCTAATTTGCGTCTCTACGAATTTCCAGACGGTACTTCTCTGTCGTTGATGTCAACCGCTGAATCCGCACGCTTTGTTGA